>NZ_JALXKT010000001.1:0-114161 GCF_025144775.1 Brachybacterium sp. p3-SID957
GCAATGCCGTCGCCATCTTTGATGATCTCGATCTCGCTGCTCATGGCGTCCTCATCGTCGTAGGAGCGCCGAATTGCGGCGCGACAGCGACATTGTCGCGCAACGGTGTGACAGACGAGTGGGAGGAGTCCTTTGTTTTCTCGATAGCCCGCATCGCGGGGCTGATAGAGGTCCAAGTGGTCCCTGACTGCAACGCCGGTGGCAGGGCCTCGACCTGGCCTATTCGCAGGGCACTACGCCCATTCCCCACCCTCGTGTATCGCGTGTGTCTCGTCTCGAGAGAAGCTGAATAGACTCTTGAATCGGTTTTCGCGTGGAAGCCGCATCAATTGCTATTAAATCCGCCATAATCACCCATGTGTATAGCGGCGCATGTGGGCCGTAAAGCGACCTGAATCAATGAAGTAGTTTGGGTAGGCCGCTTTGATCTGAGAAATATTTCCACCCGCCACTAATACGGAGTCTTTGGAGGTCGAGCTGTCAGCTTCAAGTTGCCGATAGACCTGGTCTGCTGCCGACGCGTTGGCGTATTGCTTGACCTCAACTGAGTCATTCTCAAAGTCAAGCGACAAAATGTAGTAGATGCCTTTAGGGACAACACTTAGATCTTCGTCCATAGTCCGAGACCACTGCTCGATGCGTTCTACCAGACGTTTTCCATTTATGTCGCTAAGCTTTTTCCGAACATCTCTCGCCGAGGTTGGCGCCTTGTCTGGGATAGGCGCACCTTCTTCAATTGCCATGGCTGCGCTAGCATAGGAAAAAAAATAATCCCAGTCGGTGTCGAAAGAGTTCGGATCGGAGGCCTTAAGGCCAGCTTGCGCAAAAGTGTCAACGATCTCTACGGCCGTCGCCCAAGAGTGCATCAGTTGTGTCCGAAACTGAAGCTCCACGCAGTAGCCCCTATACTCCGGCCTCTTCGGTGAATCATACTTTCCTACGAAGTGTAGGCCTCGATAGCCATTTGTCTTTGGATTGTCAATATAATCATTCCGCAGACGAAATGAGAATGTGCGGTGCTTCCGGGGCGTTTCATAAACCTTTCGTAACCCCCTAACGTCATCAATTGTGGGCATGATTGCTCGGCATCCGCCGATGTCTTGCATACTGGCGACATCCCTTATGCGACCACCCTCAAGTTTGCCCACGATAGAGGGCATTCGTTTTAGGCGCTGAACTACCAGAGCCGCGGGCGATACCTGTTTTGCTCGAGTGTCAAGTGCCACACGTGCTGTAAGCATTGGCCAAGTGTGTGCGGCTCGAAACTGATCAACGAGCTGCTGCGCCTCTAGGGCCTCCAAGGTTCCGGTTGACGGACTGGCAATCAATGCCCCGGCCTTATTCAGTTTGCTCTTCGATGCATCGGGTGGCGTGGGGTAGCTCATGGTTGAACTATATGTGGTCGGGCGAACTAAACTTCTCCAATACGGTCAGAACGTCTCGTACGTGTCCCTGGCGACGATGAAGCCCTTCCCGGTGCGGGCGTTCCAGCACGTCATGCCGCTCTCCTCGCTGGTGCAGGCCACGTTCCCGCTCTTGGCGGAATCACCGTAGCTGAGCTCCTGGGTGGAGTCGCTGGCCAGGCTCTGCCCGCAGTCCAGCTGGGGGTCACCGTCGGCGCCCACGCGCACAGCGAAGGGCTCATCGTTGCTGCACTGGCCGTCGGTGTTGTTCTCCAGGCGGTGGTCGGCCATGCTGCAGGCCACGTCATCGCCCTCGAGGGTGCAGTGGATGTTGCCACTGGGGGAGACCAGGGCGTTCATCTCGATGGCACCCTCCGGCGCCGGGGAGACCTCCTCGACGGGTTCGCTGGGCTGTTCCTCGCTGGGCTGCTCTTCGCCCCCGCCTTCGGTCTGCTCTGCGGTGGGGGTGGTGGGGCGCTCGTAGCCGCCCTCCGCGGGCTTCAGCCACTGGTACCCCAGGAACGCCCCGAGTGCGAGCAGCAGCGCCAGCAGCAGGCACCCGCCGCAGGCCATCAGGTTGCGGGAACGGTTCGGGGTATCGTCACCGGAGGATGCGGCGGAGCCGGCGAACAAGTCCTCCGACGGGGGAGCGGCGCGGCCGGTGCCTCCTGCGGGGCCCGTAGCGGCGGTACGGCGCGGGGGCTGGGCCGACGACGCAGGCTGCCTGCCGCCGACGGGAGGCTGTGCGGGTACCGGCTTGGCGGCGGGGCCCTGGGGCACCACGCTCGGGCTGTTGATGCGCACGCCGGGTGCAGCCGGGCGCGGCTGGTTCTGCGAGGGCCGGGTATCTCCGGCTCCCGCCTGCGAGGAAGGCTCGGTCAAGAGCTACTCCTGTGCGTCGGGGATCGGGGCGGCGACCCTTAGGGGCCGTGCCGTCCTGCCCGCGGGCAGCGTCGGCATGCTAACCGTCCCTGCGCAGGATGGGGAGTGATCGGGGCGTGGCAGTGGGGCGGGTTACGCCGCCGAGACGGATTCATCCGGTGCAGATTTTGTGACTCCCGTGCGGGGGGCAAGACCGCTCTTCGATTGTCTGGGCCGGCCTCTAAGCTCCTGATGACAGATCACGATCAAGGAGCGATGCGTGGACGAGGCACAGACGGTCCCGGTGCGAGGGCGCAGGGCCGACACGACGGCCGTGGACCCCTCTGCCGTGGATCATCGCTATTACGACTTCCGCTCCCAGCTGCGGGTCGTCGACACCGGGGACTGGCTGGCCACGTTCGAGCAGATCACTCGTGACTGGCTGGAGGAGAAGGGCTATGGGGTCTCAGGTGGATACCCCTCAGTCCGCAAGGAGGAGGCATTCGACCTCCGTCTCGACCGGATACCTCTGGGTGCGGCCTTCGCGATTCGGTTGACCCTGGCTGAGCGTGGGGACCAAGGGGAGTGGCGCACAGAGCTCCTGGCCCTTGCCGACCCTGACGCAGGGAGCTGGATCAGCGCCACCGTCCGTAACTCCGAGGGCAGGTTCGCGAACCGTCCACGGGTGGTGCCGAGGTTGCTGGAGCGCATCGAGGTGCTCGACGGGCGCAGTGAGCTCGTCGACGACACCTGGGCGGTGCAGATCCAGCATCTGCAGGAATTCCTCCACGTGCTCGGTGACAGGGGGCGGCGGGCACCCGTGTTCGTCACGGCAGCCCCGCCCGGAGCTGATCTCGAGAAGGTCCGGCGATGGATGAGCGAGCGATCGCAGGAACTCGCCGGGCTCGCCCATTCCTACGTGCTCGATGCGAGCGCCAACGCTGCGCTCATGCAGGGTCTCGGGCCGTTCATGGGTGTTCGCCCCGGCACCATCCGGTCCTTCGCTCCGCGCCCGGTCGCGCACGATCCTACCGATGCGCTGCGACACCGCGTCATCGGTGCGGCCCGGCTGCAGGACTCGAGCCTTGGTGCTACGCGGGCGCTCGCCGGGCGCATTGCCCGGTTCGAGGCAGCCACGATCGTCGAACCTCTGGAGCTGCGGGAGGTTAGGCGTGCCTTCGACCGCAAGGCCGTGGACGACCGCTACCGTCGCTCCCCGGCACAGCGCGACTCCACGCCCCGGCAAGGACAGGAACGTCCGCCGGTGTGGACCCCGATCCCACAGGGCCCTTCGAGCCTGGTGCGGCCCGAGAGACCATTGCCGGTCACCCCGACCTCGTCGCCGGCAGGCGGCCCGAGCCCGGAGGTCGTCGAGGTACCGACGCCGGCCCCGGTCATCGAGTCGCCGCCACCCTCCCCTCGCACGCCGGCTCACCGGGCGCCAACGCCCGGGTCCCCTTCGACGCCATCACCGGGACCCGACCCCCGCCCGGGGGAGATTGCACCGGTCCCGGACGGGGCGCGGGAGTCCGTCGACGCACTGCTGGCATTCTTCTGCACCGACTCCGTCGACGACGTGATCACCGAGGTCCGCATGATGCGTGCCCTGCTGGACGAGGCCGCAGAGGATGCCCAGCGGCTTCTCGTCCAACGCGACCAACACGCCGATGTCGCACTGGAGCTCGAGCTCACTGTCGACGACCTCGAGCGGGAGCTCTCGAACGAGATCAATCGCAGGCGCACCGCGGAGCAGAACGCTCGAACTCTCACCATCTACCGCGAGCCCACAGCTGAGCCCTATGCACAGCCGGTCCACCCACTCGACCTGGAACAGCCCGAACAGTTCTCCGACATCCCGGAGGCCCTGGCCTCCCTGGACAGGTTCGTGGTGTTCACGGGGAAGCGGTCGGTCACCGAGGAACTGGACGAGTACGACCTCAACCATCTCGGGGCGAAGCGATGCTGGGAGGGCATCACCGCGCTGTTCGACTACGCGCGAGCGCGAGCCGACGGGGTGCATGACGGGAACCTGCACACATACCTGATGAGCACGCCGGAGGGTTACGCCGGGTTCCCGACATCTCAGTACGCACCCGTGGAGTCCGAGACGACGATGGGGCGCCGCGATCTGGCTGCCCAACGTCGGCTTCCGGTCCCCGCCGAGGTCGACCCGGGTGGGTACGTCACCATGTGGGCTCACCTGAAGCTGAAGCAGATCGGCCGCATCAGTCCCCGGCTGCACTTCCACGACGATGTCGCCGGCACCGGAAAGATCTATGTGGGTTACATCGGCAGGCATCTGGGGATCTCAGGCAGCTGAGTGTCACGTCTGAGTGACACGTCACCGGCGACCGGTTCCCGGACCTCTGTCTCCGGCTCCACCAGGACACCCACCAGTGGGAAGATGGACTGGCAAGTCTTCCCACCCACCCCGACGAAGCGGAGCAGATCAGTGCAGCCACAGAGCATCGACTTCGTGACCCGAGCGCTGTTCCAGGTCCTGCCGCAGTACCTGTATCCCTATGTCGAGGACCGCCTCCGTGAGCAGGGCATTGAGGACACCTGGGAGCTCGCGTTCACGAGGCCGGACCGGGAGAACGGGCATTCGGGGAAGACCTATGAACTTTCCGACCCCGCGGTCCAACTGAAGCTGTTGTTCTACAGGATCGCCGGTCGACCTTTGTTGCGAACCGCACCGGAGATCGCCGAGAAGGCCAAGGTGGTCCTGCGCCTGCGGAACACCTTCGCCCATCCCAGCGGCCCCATCGGCGTAGGGCATGCCACGACCGTACTGTTCGAGGTGAAAGGGCTCTTCGAGCTCCTGGACGTCGACGCGGCAGTGGAGGAGCTGGACGACCTGTTGGGGCACCTCCGGCGCCTCCAGGCCGACGGTGGCGGTGATGTGCCTCCGGACGAGGCGCATGAACCGACCTCCGAGGAGCGCACCGGGAGCGATCAGGCTTCCGCGGGTGACGAAGGCGATGACGCAGGCGATGGGTCGGTCGGTGAGGAGTCGGACACCGACGGCTCGAATGACGTGGATGATGTGGACGCCCCCGGGACACCCGCTGTCCCCGCCGCCGCGGACGTCTCGGAGGTAGCTGCGCCGGAGCGTGACGAGACCGCCACCGCGCTCGACTCCCTCACGATCGAGTTCGACACGGAGCTCGGGGACGTCCTCGCTTCCTCCACCATCCCCAAGCCACGCCTTCTCGTCCGGATGAGGATCGGCGGTGCAGTAGCGGACATCCCGATCCTGCGGGTGTCCATCGGCCTCATGGTCGACAACGACCGGCTCACCCTCGAGAACGATCAGGTCGTCTCCATCTCGGCCGGCGAGGAGTTCGAGGTGAGCGCCCAACTGGCCCTGGACCGTTCTGCCCTCATGCGGATCGAACAGATTGCCGATGCACAGATCGAGGTCGTGCTCTCCGCATCCGGTACGAAGCGCACGATCCGCCCGGAGAACAGTCGGTGCGAGGTCTACGGCCCACGCAACTGGCGCCTAGCACGGGACGGGGCGCCGGAGGCTACGCTGCCCGGCTTCGTACAGCCCCAACAGCCAGCGCTCGCGGAACTGCTCCGTGACGCGGCGGGGATCCTGGAGAAGCGGACGGGCAGCAGCGCCCTCGATGCCTACCAGTCCGGGCAGGAACGGACAGAAGCGATCGTCGATGCCATCGCACGGGCGGTGCACGCACGGAGGATCACCTACGCGAATCCGCCTGCGGCATGGGCGGAACATACGCAGAGGATCCGGTCGGCCGAGGAAGTCCTCACGGACCGGATGGGGACGTGCCTCGACACGACCGTGCTGATCGCGAGTGCACTGGAACAGGCGGGGATCGATACCCAGTTGTGGCTCCTGCCGGGGCACATCTTCGTCGGCTACTGGTTGAGGCAGGACCACCCCAGCGCGGGGGACGTCGCCCAGAACCCGGTGAGGGCGTCGAACGAGATCGACAGGGGAGAGCTGCGGCTCCTAGAGACCACCTCCCTCACCGATCCCAGGTATCCCGGGCTCGCGGAGCTCCATGCCGAGGCCCATCGCAGGGCAGGCGGGCAAGGAGCACCGACGGTGGACGCGGTTCTGGACATACGCGGTGCCAGGAAAGCCGGTATCTACCCCCTGCCGGTCCTCGCGATAGGTGCCGACGGCGAGGCCACCTACGTCGAATACCGGGCGGAGAAGCGTGATCTCGCCCAGCTGGTGAGGGAGAACCTCCCGGGAACAGCCCGCAAGGTGCAACGTGACACCGAAGTGCCGCCCCGGGTGGAGACCTGGAAGCGTGAGCTGCTGGACCTGTCGCTCCGAAACCGACTGATCAATCTCACCCCCCGGGCCGCGTATTCCCTCGCCATCCCCGACGAGGTCCAGGGTGCGTTCGAGGACATGTTGCATGCGGGCACGAGGTTCGCTCTGCAGGCGGACGGCGGCCTCTCCGCTCATCAAGCCGGGCGCCGGGTCGGGTACGGCACCGAACTCGATCCGCCGGTCCTTGCCGAGCGCCTCGTGGATGACCACAAGGTCACGATCAACATCGACGAGGACAACTACACGCGAGCACTCCAGAAGCTCGCCAGCACGGCACGCACCGTCGTGGAGGAGACTGGGTCCAACAACCTCTACCTCACACTGGGGACGCTGCACTGGAACACGGACGGCAAGGATCTCGTCTCGCCGCTCGTGCTGATCCCGATGACCATCACATCGAAGGGCCGGGGCACCACTTACGAGATCGCGCTGGACGAGACGGGCAGCTCCACCCCTAATCACTCCCTTCTGCAGCGCCTCGCTCATGACCTGGACTTGGCGATACCCGGTCTGGAGGACCCGGAGGCCGACGACGCCGGTATCGACCTCGATGCCGCCTTCCGAGCTGTGCGCAACGCGCTGACGGAACACCAGCTCCCGTTCCGCGTGGAGACGCGGGCCCATCTCGGGCTGTTCGACTTCGGGGGTTTCCGCCTGTGGAAGGACCTGGACGAGAACTGGCGGGCGGTGGTGCAGAACCCGCTGGTGCATCACCTGGTGCACCAGCCCTCCGAGCCCTTCGAGGACCCTGCCGGTGAGGCCGGGGCCCGTGATCTCGACAAGCTGGTCGCCGAGCTGCCCACCACGGCAGATGCCTCCCAGGCGCGCGTGGTGGCCGAAGCTGTGGCCGGTCGCACGATCGTTGTGGAAGGTCCTCCCGGGACCGGCAAGTCCCAGACCATCACCAACCTGATCGTGCAGGCCATGGTGGAGGGCAAGCGGGTGCTCTTCGTGGCGGAGAAGCAGGCCGCGCTGGAGGTGGTGAGCCGGCGCCTCACCGCGGCCGGCGTGTCCGACCTGGTGCTCAACCTCCATGACGTGAGCCTCAAGCCGACGGCGGTGAAGGCCAAGATCCGGTCCGCCCTGGACCTCGAGGCCACCTTTGACGAGGAGGGGCTGCAGGCCGACAGGCGAGCCCTGGATGCGAGACGCCAGGAGCTCGTCCACTACCGGCACGCCCTCCACACCAAGAACCCGGCGTCGATGTCCCTGTACTCGGCGCACACCCGGGAGCTCGCCGTCGGTGCGGGGATCCCCGCGCTCGAGGTTCCCGCCCATGTGATCCCCCGGCTCAGCCGCGACGAGCTCCGTGCGGTGGAGGCAGGTCTCACCGACATCGCTGCCGCCTCACGTGCGGTCGACGCCCGTGCCGATCACCCGTGGCGGATGTTCGGCGGTCCCATCACCTCGGGTAATGAAGGGCCGCTGGTCGATGCCGTACTCGCCTTGCGGGACCGGGTCGTCGGGACGGTGGAGGCCCACCGCCCTATGGTGGACGGTCTCGGGGACCCCGATCAGGCAGAGGCACTGGCAGACTTGATGTCGCACCAGGGGCTTCCCTGGGACCTCGTGGAAGCGATCTCGCAACCCCGATGGGAGCAGGCCGTTCGGGGTATCGAGGCTGAGTTGGAGCGGTTCCACTCCGTGCCCGTGGCCCCGCTGTCCGTCTACCACCCCGACGTGCTCACCGGCCCGCTCGATCAGGTACGAGCCGAGCTGTCCGAGGCCCGATCGGCCTTCCTCGGACGACGGGGCAAGATGCGCAGGGCCCTTGCGCCGCTGGCACGCTGGGAGCGCCCCGGCCTCACGATCCCGGACGAGTTCATCGAGCAGGCCGTCAACGAACTCCTGGACGTTCGTGACAGGGCGCTGCATCTGGTGCACTCGATGCGGACCGTCCCCGGCCTGCCCGAGCTTCCCCCGAACGCTCTGTTCGATCCCGCAGCGGTGCAGTTCGTCCGCGACCAGATCTCACGACTGCGAACCGCACGTGATGCGCGGGCGGCTGTCTCCAGCGGTCCGCTGGACGACGCGGTGAGGAGTGTGCCTGAGAGGGACCGTCCTAGCCTGGCACAGCACCTCCGTGAGATCGGCACCCTGTGGCGGAGGGTGGATGACACTGCCGGCAGGAGCTGGGTCGTCCCTCCGGGGCGCGCACCTCTCCCACAGCTCGTGGAGACACTCGAGGTGGGGACGACGGAGGAACTGACCCCTCGTGGCCTGGCCCTGTGGATGGGCCTCGAGAGGGCCGTGGAACCGCTGCGACGGATAGGGCTTGATTCCACGGCCTCCCAGATCCTCGACGGTGCTGTGGACCACGTGAACCTCCCGCTCGCCTTCGACAAGGGACTTGCGCAGGCCAGCTTCCGGGAGCGTGTGGAGGAGGGGAATCTGAGGTCCTTCGACGGGATGGCCCACAACAAGCTGATCGACGGGTTCGACACGCTCTCCCAGAGGGTGCGCGAGGGAGCACGCAGTGCGATCCGTGCACGGATCCTCGCCCATCGAGAGGCGAACTCCACCAAGGAGTCTAAGCGGAAGGCCAGTGACCTGCGCCGGGAGGTGTCTGGTCGGGCGCGAGCGCCGAAGATCCGGCCCCTGATCACCAGGTATGGCGAGGTGATCAGCCGTGCCATGCCGTGCGTCCTGGTCAGCCCGGAGTCCGCAGCCCGGTTCATCCCCCTCGGCGAACCGATGTTCGACATCGTCGTTTTCGACGAGGCCTCCCAGATCACGGTGCCGGCGGCGGTAGGGGCGATGGGTCGTGGCCGTAGCGTCGTCGTGGTCGGGGACTCCCGCCAGATGCCACCGACCCGGTTCGCTCAGCTGACCTCGGCCGTCGCCGAGGAGGACGCCGACGCCGACACGGTCCCGGACGAGGAATCGATCCTCGGGGAGTGCGTCGCGGCCAGGGTGGAGCGGCACTGGCTCAGCAACCACTACCGGTCCCGCACCGAGGAGCTCATCGCATTCTCCAATGAGCGGTACTACGAGAGCCGACTGGCGACCTTCCCCGGTCCACAGGCCGGACGCCCCAGTGATCAGGCCGACGAGGCTCCGGGCCGCAGCCGTCCTGGGGTACGCCTGCGGCGGGTGGAGGGGATCTTCCTGCGCGAGGACGCCCCGCGGAAGATGCGACGCACCAACCCCATCGAGGCCGAGGCCATCGTGGAGGACGTGCTCGCCCGGTTCGAGAACGCCGATGGAGAGCCCTCGATCGGCATCGTCACGTTCAACATGCAGCAGCGCGACCTGATTGAGACGCGCCTGCGTGAGCTCGGCGGTGACGACGTTCTCGAGTCGCTCGACGACCCGGACGGGCTGTTCGTCAAGAACCTCGAGAACGTGCAGGGGGACGAGCGGGACACGATCCTCTTCTCGATCGCCTTCTCCCCGAACGCGAAGGGGGAGGTGCCGCTCAACTTCGGGCCTCTCAACCGTGAGGGAGGGGAACGGCGCCTGAACGTTGCCATCACCCGGGCCCGTGAGGAGGTCGTCGTCTTCTCATCCTTCGACCCTGCTCAGTTGCATGCAGAGCGCTCGAACTCCGTGGGATTGCAGCACCTCCGCGACTACCTCGACCTGGCTGCACGCGGCGTCTCCACGCTGACGACCATCGCACAGCAGGGTGGTGCGGTGGATCGCCACCGCGAGGACGTCGCCGAGGCGCTCCGTTCCCGCGGTTTGCAGGTCAGGACCGCCATGGGGCTCTCCGGGTTCCGGGTGGACCTCGGCGTCGGTCCGGACGACGGTGACCTGGTGCTGGCGATCATGCTCGACGGTATGGCCTGGGCCGAACGCGCCACCACGGATGACCGGGAGCTCCTGCCGCGCAGCGTGCTCACGGGGGTGGCCGGCTGGCCTGCCGTGGAGAGGGTGTGGCTGCTGGACTGGATCGAGCGGCGTGAGCAGGTGCTGGACCGCCTGGTGGAACGCGTGGGACGTACGGTCGAGGAAATCGAGGCAGCCGAGGCTGCGGCCGCCGTAGCGATCGACAGCGACGAGGTCGCCGACGATCCCACCGGGAGCGAGACCGAGGCGGAGCCGCATGCAGTCCCCACTTCCGCGACGGCATCGCAGGACAGGTCCCCGGACTCGGACGATGAGGAGTACGTGGACCCGTGGCGCGTCACCCCTGGATCGACCGACGGACCCTCGTCCGAGTCCCACAGGATTCCGGACGAGGAGCCCCGGTACGCCACCCTCGGGAAGTCTGAGGAGGAGGCGGGGAACGGGCCGGTACAGACAGCGCCGGAGCCACGCGACCCGCGATCGACGAAGGCGTACCGTCCCTGGGCGGCCCCGGAGCAGGGCACCGTCGCCGACCTGGAGGCGGCTGCGGGCGATCCGGCCAGGGCAGCGCTGATGACGCGACTCCTGGTCTCGGCAGTGGCGGCGGAGTACCCGATCTCCACGGATCGGGTGGCCCGGCTCGTGATCGGATCGCTGGGGATGAAGAAGGTCCGGGCTGCCAGGATCGAGTCCTTGTGGCAGGTGGTGGACCGGCGGCAGGTCCGTACCGACGACGATGGTTACGTCTGGCCCACCGGCGTGGAGGCATCGGAGCTCACCGGTTACCGAGGACAGCCGCTGCGTCACCTGTCCATCGACGACCTGCACCCGTTGGAACTGCGAAATGTCATGCGCGAGACCCTTGGGCGCTCCCGATCGCAGGAGCAGGAGACCCTTCTCCGGGACGCGCTGGCACGGCTGGGTGGCACTCGCCTGACCGAGCACATCCGCAGTGTCCTTCTTCGGGCCTTGCAGGACGTCTCCACGGAGCAGGATGTCTCCTCGGGGCAGGACATCCCCACGGAACAACCTGGGACGGCTCGCAAAGCAGAGCAGGAGAGCGCCACCCCGTCCACGGTCACTGGGCGCCGGCGTGGGAGGCCGCGCATCGACCCCGAGCAGGAGATGCAGGAGATCGTCGATGCCCGCAGCCGAGCCACTGCGATGGCGAGGAACGGCGATCTCGATGGTGCAGCCGAGGAGTTCGAGGCGGTCAGGGCCCGTTTGACGAAGCGCCAGGCGCGCCTTCGAAAGGCAGGTCGCGACGGAGACGAACATGCAGCGACAGAGGCTCGGAGCACCCAGTTCTACCGGGGTGAGGTCTTCGGTGCTCTGGCCGACATCCGGGAGCAGCAGGGAGACGCCGAGACATCCTTCTACATGCACACGCTCGCCGCTCATGACGGGTTCCCCCCGTCCCTCGAACTGATCGCGGACCACGCCGAGGCCGACGGCCGCATCGCGTCCGCACTGATCCACCGGCAGGCAGCACAGCGCGGGCTGTTCCCGTGGGACCTGTATCCGTCTGCCGGGGACTGACATGAGCATCACCGTGGAACGGGAGTTCCCGGCCGGGATCTTCTGCCTGGAAGGGGAGTGGGAGGACGACCTCAGCGACAGACTGAGCGTGAGGCCGATCCTCGACCTGCTCAGGTCCCTGGGGGTCGCTACCTACATCCACCGTGACGCGGTCACCATCGGGGACTTCGAGCACTACCTCGGCAAGTGGATCGACGAGTACACGGAGTACAAGATCCTCTACCTGGCGATGCACGGGGGCAGCGGGGCCGTAGCCCTCGGCAAGGACTCGCTGTCACTCGATGAGCTCGGGTACATGCTCCAGGGTGCTTGCAAGGGTCGAGTCGTGTACTTCGGATCCTGCAGCACCTTGAAGCTGGAGCTGGCGGATTTGCAGGAGTTCGCGCGGATGACGGGCGCCAGAGCGGTCATCGGATACCGGCGAAACGTCCCCTGGTTGGAGACGGCCGCGTTCGAGGTGCTCCTGCTGGACCGCCTCGCACGGGGGATCCGCAGCGATGCCGTGTTCAACCGCCTGGTGAACGAGCACGAGAACCTCGCACGCACACTCGGCCTTGTCGTGGCTACGCGCTCCAAGGTGCACAAGGTGCCATTGAGGAGATCCCGCCCGAAGGGATGACGATCCCGGTCGGACGATCAGATGTGAGTGGCTGTCGAAACCTCGGCTGACGTGGCCAGGAAGGGTGCCAGGTGTTCCCCTATCCGCTTCCCCAGCGGGATCGGGACGGCATTACCGATCTGCTTGACGATCTGGGTGATCGGCCCGACGAACTGGTAATAGTCGGGGAAACCCTGGATTCGTGCGCCCTCGTGCGGTGACAGCGCCCTGTCGTGAACCGGGTGCAGATACCTGCCCTTCTCCGGCTTGTTGAACTCCGTCCGGATCGTCACCGACGGCTGCTCCCAACGCAGGCGCCCCATCACGTCCCCACTGCCCGTGGTGTGTTTCCTCCAGGCCGCGCACTTGAGGTCCTCGGGGAGGTCGAATCGGTTCCCGCCGTAGGGGATCTCCCGGAAACGGCGAAGCGACAGCTCCGAGTACGTGCGTGCGACGTGCAGTTCATCAGAGCGGTACGGACCGGGCAGGATTCGACCGTCGGGGAGGACGTGGGCGCGGTCGACGGGGAGTTCCCCGGGCATGGGGAAGCCCTTGATGACGTCGCGCAGTGTGAGCCACTGAGTCCGATCCACCTGGGGTTCGGGGAACCCGGGATCGACGAGATCGCGCCTGTGCCCGATGACGATCACGCGTCGACGGATCTGTGCGGTCCCGTACTCGGCAGCATTCACGAGGTGGGCCCGCATGGCGTAGTCCTCGAGTACCGCCCCTGGGCGGGTCATGTCCTCGAACATCGCGAACTGTGCGGATGAGTGGAACTGGGGCACGTTCTCGAGCACGAAGTACTGGGGGGTGCTTCGCACCACCGCTTCGGCGTAATGACGCCACAGGACGTTGCGTTCGTCGTCAATTCTGCGGGCTCCCAGAGCGGAGAACCCCTGACAAGGCGGTCCCCCGATCACCAGGTCCACCTCAGGTGTCGGTTCCGACGCGAGCCAGTCCTGGATGCTCCCGACGAACACCTCGGTATCGTGGTTGAGTGCGTAACCCGCAGCGGCGCGGGGTTCGAGTTCCACTGCCTTGACCGCTCGGTAGCGGGGATCGGCCTGTCGGAACCCTTCGGAAAGGCCGCCCACGCCTGCGAAGAGGTCCAGCATCCGGATGGTGCCGCGGGCGCGTACCTCGTCCGAGGAGGGGGGATGGGACGTAACAATGGCCACGACATCGGAGCCTAGCCGGCCCGACGCCCTCGGTGGCGGAACCGGCAGCAGTGACGACGATTGTCACGCCGTCGGAAAAGGTCCTCGAGACGTATCGGCGACTCGTCGAGAAGTCCTGAGCGCTCGGATTCCTCGTACTGGCCTTGTTCGTCATACCCTCACGAGACAATGAGGTGACCGTCCACGGTGGACGGTGATCCTGCCGCGGAAAGGTGATCCAGGTTGGGACGACGCGCACGAGGGCCCCGCACTCCGCTCGAGGTGTACCTGAAGTGGAACGAGCACCTCAATCAGTACTTCCTCAAGGAGTCGAACGAGGGGCATCCCGTCTATCTCGACCCGGATCCCGGACTGTTCGATTTCCTGGAATCACGGTTCCGTCTTGACAAGGGGCGGGGCCGCGGGGAATTCCTGGACGTGGTGCGGGCGGTCCTCGAGGATCCTGAATCCAGGGAGAACCTCTTCGACAGGGTGGACAACGCCGTCATCAGATGGCGAGTCGACGCGCGGCGCCGGCAGGGCGCCGCTGAGCTGGAGGAACGTGCCTTCCCTCCGCCTGTCACTGCGCTGCTGACCGCCACGGTCCTCGCGGCACAGCAGATGGACGAATCGAGTGCGACGGGGAAGTACATCTCGTCCACGAACTACTACGCGCACCTTGAGCAGGTCCTCGGGATCGATCCGACGCACAAGGAGAAGCTCCGGCGCGACTTCACCGTCACGGAGGACTTCTGGGAGGACTTCTCATGGTGGCTGGACGAGGTGGACGGCCGTTTCGGCATGCCCAGCGCGAGAGCCACCTCGCACCGTTACGTGGGGCTGCCGATGTCGCAGTCCCTCGTCCGGTTCGCCGATCGCCGTGCCCTCCGTCGCATGTTCCACCAGTTCGGTCTGCCCCCAGGGGCAGCGATCTCCCCGGCCGAGATGGCAGAGGTCGTCGGGGAGTGGATCACCACCCTCGGTAGCGGCGCTTCGAAGGAACTGGTCGCCAAGTGGCAGGTCGCAGAGGCCAGGGAGCGCATCATCGACGTCGCCCTCACCGAGCTCGCCGCGTGGGACGGCGCTGTCGAGCAGTCCGGGCGGGAGACCAGCACCGCGGTGCGCAGCGCTCACAGGGAGCGGGTCCTGCTCGCACTCCTCACCCGTGGCCGTAGCGGCGGTGTCGAGATCACCGACATGGGCTTCGCCATGCGGCGCAGCAACGAGACGGAGACCTGGTCGATCCAGCACGAGTCCGGCGCAGAGGAGCTCCGCCCCCGACCGATCTCCTCGACCAACTCCTTCGTGGCCGGGTACGAGCTCGGCGTGGACCCGAACGACATCCTGCAGCGGGAGATCGTCCTGCGCAGTGAGTCCGGCCGTGAGCTCAAGCGAGAGCCCCGTCGCATCGTCGTCCTCGCCGAGGATGAGGCTGCCGGCGCCTACATCGAGGTGCGGCGAGCCGTCTCCGGTGCCCGTCACCGGATCCTTGTCAGCCCCGACACCCCGGACCAGGTCGTCGATGAGCTGCGTCGCCTGCTGGAGATGACGGCGTTCTCCGGCCGCAAGGACCTCGAGGTGGAGGGCGTCCCTGAGGACTGGCTGGTCATCGATGGGTTCGTGCCGGGTCAGGTCCCGGCAGACTTCCAGGTCTCCGACGAGCTCACCGCCCTGCTCGCCTCGGTCACGACCCAGATCCACGTCCGAGGAGGCATCCGGCTCCCAGGCCGCGTGAAGCGATGGCACTCCGACGCCACCCCGAGGATCGTCGTCACCATCGGTGCCGAGGGAGGGAAGTATGACCTCAGGATCAAGGACCTCTCCACCCAGTCCGCCTCTCGGGTGCTGCGAAAGCAGATCGCCCGTCCGGAGATCGTCGAGCTCCCTGATGACGTGCGCGACGGTGACCATCGGATCGAGCTGGTCTCGTCCCGTGGCGCAGTGATCCACACCGAGGTGCTCCGGCTCCGCTCTGGATCCACCAAGTACTACGAGGGTTGGCGGAAGCGTGAAGGTCTCGGGCACGACGAGCGCCCGCTGAGTGCCGTGATCGCACTTCCGTGCGAGGAAGATCCTGTCATCGAGGGTGCGATCGTCCGTGCCCGGCGCACGTTCATCGAGTCAGGTGAGGTCCCCCCGGCAGTCGATTGGGCACGTCGTCACGTGCGCCAACGGACCTCCCGCACCGGGTTGTCCCTCCCCGTTCCGACCAGTACGTCCTGCCTGGTGACGGGTAGTCACAACTTCCTGTTTCCCACCTTCAAGGGCGGGAAGGTCAACGGCTCGTGGATGACGGGTGTGTGTATCCACTGCGGTGCGGTCCGTCGAACCCCGACGCGGCACTGGAACGCACTGAAGCCCGAAGAGCGCGAGGCCAGCCTCCGTCGTCGAGGGCGAGCTGTTCCGGAGCCGGCTGTGGTTGTGGCCTCTGGGGAGGACGTCGATGTCCAGGTCGAAGCGCTCCCCGAGGTCGTCGAGGACCTGATCCCGCCGTGTGTGGTGGACGATGCTCTCGCTCACCTCGGCAGCGGTGATGCTGCGATGCTGCTGGCACTCACCAGCCAGGTCCCCGACCTCACGGAGGACCATGACCAGTTCCTACGCGATCTCGCGGCACTGGGCACGGTCGAGACCTCCCGTGACGAGTACTTCCGTCGCGATCGGTGGGAGACCTCCTCCCCGGCACTGGTCACCCTGTCGGATGGCCGCCTCGGACTGACCGGTGCGTGGTCGCTCAGGCAGCATCTGGGCCTCGAGGCTGTCGTCGAGGAGCTGGGGGGTGAGGTCCACGACGCAGTGACGGGATCCGAGTTGACGACCGTCACGGGTGTCGATGTCGCCGACGCCATCGAGTACGAGGAGTTGGACGGGGTCGTCGATGCCGCGTTCGCTGCGCAGGAGATCGCCGCGCATCTCCCGGATCTCTCCGATGTCGCGGAAGAGCTGCCGAGGAAGAGCACCGCCATGGTCGCAGGGCCCTGGCAGATGTATCTGGTCCGGGAGCTCGCCTGGGTTGACGTCGCCGGGTGGGACGCACCGGGACTGTACCGACGGAATCGTGGCTACCGCCGCGACTACTGGTTCCGCACCGCCCAGGACGTAAAGGACGGGACCGGGGCCCCGGTGGACGTGGACCTCGGCAAACATCTCCTCGGTCTCCTCGCCGGGGAACCGCTCCTCGGTTACGACCCCGGGTCACAGGAGCTCACGGTGCCGCTCGGTGCCCGCCTGCCGGGCCTGTACGAGAGGACCGCCGTCCTGTGCAGCGGTCGTGTCCCCGAGAAGGACCTCGCCACGTTCTCTATGACCTACACCGGGGTCCCCCCGGCTATCGCCGCCACCCTCCACTCAAGGATGAGCTCATGAACGCACCCACGCCGTTCACCGTCCAGAACTCCCTGCAGGACGCCTTCGTGTCCTACTACGAGACGGCGTTCCGCCTGCGTGACAAGGGGATCTCGGCGGCCCGTCGAGACCTGCTCACGGCGAGGAACAGCACCTTCGCCGAACCCCTGATCGAGCCGGTGCTGCGTTACCCGAGCGAGTACCCCGTCGACCGGGTCGCCTCGGCAATCGGCAAGGACCCGGAGCTCATCGCGAAGGTGGCCCGTGCCCTTTTCGGTATCGACGACCCCCAGGGCGAGGTCTTCCTCCGGGACCACCAGGCAGAGTCCCTCGAGCATTCCTTGGCGAGCGGTGCCGATCGCCCCCACGTGGTGGTCACCTCCGGCACCGGTAGTGGCAAGACGGAGGCATTCTTGCTGCCGATCCTCACCCGCCTGGTCGAGGAGTCACGCACCTGGGGGCAGCCGGCACGGATCAAGGACTGGTGGAGAGATCCGAAGCCGGGCAGCGTCGGTGTGAGGGACGGGGAGTCCCGCCCGGCAGCACTCCGTTCCCTGATCCTCTATCCGACGAACGCTCTGGTCGAGGACCAGCTGGTCCGCCTACGTCGTGCCGTCCGTCGCATCGAGTCCACCGAGCCGCAGGCACGAATCTGGTTCGGCCGGTACACCGGGGCGACACTCGGCTCCGCGAGGTCCTCTGCAGGGTCCCGACTGAGCGGCGATGCCGATCAGATCCGCGCGATGGTCGAGGACTTCGACGCCGTCGCGAAGGAGAACGACGGTGATGTGCTGGACCTGTTCAGCGATCCCCGTCGCAATGAACTGGTGCACCGGCTCGACTTCGTCCTGAGCCCACCGGACATCCTCATCTCCAACTACGCCATGCTCAACGTGATGCTCATGCGGGAGCACGAGGAGCGGATGTTCGAACAGACCCGGGAATGGCTGGCCGGGGGCGACGACGCCGTGTTCACCCTGGTCATCGACGAGCTCCACACCTTCCGCGGTACAGCGGGCACCGAGGTGGGCCTTCTGCTGCGCCGGTTCCTCGATCGGATCGGACTTCGGCCCGACTCCCCGAAACTTCGCATCATCGCCGCCTCCGCCTCTCTTGGCGCCGACGACTCCGGGCGGGACTACCTCCAGGAGTTCTTCGGTGTCGACGGGCAGAGCTTCCATGTCACCGCCGGCCGTGCCGAGGCCGTCCCCGCCCTCGACACCCACGCGGTGGACGCGAACTGGACCGCCGACGATGCCCCGTATCTTTCGGAACAGATCGCCGCAGCCTGCCGTACCGACCCCTCGGACCAGGCCTCGACCGCGTTCAGGGCAACACGCATCGCCGACATCGCGGACCGGATGTTCTCCGGTGCCGGCGACGAGGCCACACGGGAGGCAGCGCTCTCGAGGGTGCTCGAGGTGATCGCCGAGTCCGGCCAGACGCGCACCCTTCCTCTGCGCGCACACGTCTTCGCCCGGGCCCAGGCAGGACTCTGGGCATGTATCAACGCCGAGTGTGACGGGGCACCGGAGCAGGACCATCCACGTATCGGGGCGCTCCACCCGTCGCCAGCCGCCGCGTGCGAGCACTGCGGTTCCCGGGTGCTCGAGCTGCTCTACTGCACCGAGTGCGGTGACATCAGCTTGGGTGGATACCTCCACAAGGACGACGACCTGCCTCGGCAGGAGTTCCTCTCCTCGACCCCGTTCGAGCTGGTCAATTCCACCTCGCAGATGATCAACATGCGCACCCGGGCCCACTACCGGTGGGTGTGGTTGCCCGGCGGAAGGGACACGTACGCGACCAAGCAGAAGTGGACCGCCGGCAAGGTGACACACCGCGTCGAAGCAGCGACCCTGCACCCGTCCGGCCAGCTGGAGGTCCCCGCCAGTGCGGCCGAGGGCAACGCTTTCGTGGTCGAGGTCGATGCCAAGAAGGGTTCGGGACCTCTCCCAGCTTTGCCGGACCGTTGCCTGTCGTGCGCCCAGCAGCTCGTCGCCCGCCAGAGCGACTACACGCCGGGCGGTCGGGTTCACTCACCGATCCGGGCCCACCGCACCAGCCCCGCCCAGCTCGCCCAGGTGTACGCACGCAGGCTCCCCCGGGTGATGGGGGAGGAGCCCAGCGACTACCGCACCATCATCTTCACGGACAACCGCGACACCGCCGCTCGCACGGCGGCATCGCTGGACTACCGGCAGTACGTCGACTTCCTGAGCCACGCCCTGGCCCAGCAGCTGCTGGACCGTACGGAGATCCAGGACCACGCCGATGTCATGGCCAAGTCGTTGGACCGCAGGACGGCGCGCTACCTCACGGATACGGAACTGGCTTTCATCGACGAGCTCGACAAGGTTCACCCCGAGTGGATCGACGAGTTCGATGTCGAGCAGTCCACGGGAATCCGTCCCCCGGGGCTTGCCCAGGCGATCGCCTCCTCGGGAGCCAAGTCCTGGCCCAGACTCATCACCGCGGTACGTGACGCTGCCGTGCAGGCAGGAATCAGCCCCGCGGGTGTCTCACAGTCGGCGAAGTTCTTCGAATCCCCCATTGAGGACACCCCCCATCCGTGGTACCGGGCGTTCGATCCCGGTGAGAGGGGGGACTGGCGACGGGTGCCCGGTGCGATCGCCGAACGGTTCGCCTACTCCTCTGAGAGGAAGCTGGCGGAGGAGTTGCTCGGGCTCCTCTTCGACGGTGCGCGGCGTGACACGGAGTCGTCGGGGATCGGGTACCTCCGGCCGTTGGAGGATCTCGAATCCCTACCCGGACTTGACCACGGAACGACGCAGCAGGTGATCGCGTCCGTACTACGAATCCTCGGTCTGAAGGGCTACCGCGAAGGGGGCCGTAGCGCGTCCAGGGACGGACAGGCGCCGAAGCCGGTGCGCGAGTTCCTCGAGAAGGTGGCTGATCGCCATGTGCCCGGGTCTGCCGAGGAGCTGCTCGAGGCGGTCAAGGATGCGCTGGTCGGGACATATGTGGGCGAGGAGTGGGTGATCCTGCCCAGTGACGCGGTGAAGGACCTCACGGTGGTCGGCGGTACCGACGTGATGTACCTGTGCACCCGCTGCTCCTTCATCCACATGCATCCCTCGGCTGGTGTCTGCGCGAACACCGGGTGTGCCGAGGGCGTGCTCGAGCCGGTGACGTTCGACGACATCGGCCAGCAGTACTACCGCACCTTGGCGGAGGAGGCCCCGCGCCGGATCGCCACGGCCGAGCTCACCGCACAGACCAGGCCGGCCACGGTCCAGCGCCGGCGTCAACGGCTCTTCCAGGGCATCACCTTGAAGGAGCTCGGGGAGAGCGAACTGGCCGACGGGCTCGACGCCCTCAGCGTCACGACCACGATGGAGGCCGGGGTCGACATCGGCAGCCTCAACAGCGTGATGATGGCCAACATGCCGCCCCAGCGGTTCAACTACCAGCAGCGGGTGGGTCGAGCCGGCCGTTCCGGTCAGCATTTCTCCTACGCGATCACGATGTGCCGTGACTCCGAGCACGATCAGTACTACTTCCAACATGCGGACCGCATCACCGGGGATCCCGCTCCCCAGCCGTACCTGATGTCCCAGAGGGTGCAAGTCGCGATGAGGGTGCTCGCCTCGGCGGTCCTCAAGGAGGCGTTCGACGGTCTCGAAGTCGCCGAGTGGACCGCCGCCAGTGGCCACGGCGCGTTCGGGACCGTGGGGCAGTGGTGGGACGGGATCACCAGGGACCACCTGGGGGCATGGATCGCTCAGCACGGCGATCGAGTGGACGACCTCGGGCAGATGATCCTGGTGGGGACCCGCCTTCCCGATGAGGGCCGCCGGCGAGCAGCGCGGGATCTGGTGGATGGACTCGTCAGGAGCATCGACGAGGTCATCTCCGATGAGTTCGGGACGTCTGACGAAGCCGGCGAGTACGAGCGTGGCCAGGAGATGTCCGAGGTGGCAGCTCGCGGAGGGATCCTCCCCATGCACGGCTTCCCGACGCTGGTACGGAGCCTGTACCACTCGGTCCCCGAGCAGAGAAAGGGACAAACGATCTCGGAAGCCGTTCAAGAGGCGACCGTCGCCGATCGGGACATGGCCCAGGCACTGTCCTCCTACGCGCCGGGAGCACAGGTTGTTCGCGACGGTGTGCTCTACACGGTCGAAGGGCTGGCCCACTACGAGCCTCCTCGGGGGTTCTCCCGCGGGAAGAAGTTCTGGGCCCAGGACCCTGTCGGCCCGGAGAAATCACTCAGCACCTGCCGCTCCTGCGGGTACGCGGACGTCCACATGACACCTTCGGGGGGCCTGGGCGAGGTTCCTGCGGAGACCTGCCCGGTCTGTGCTGATCAGATCACGACAGTGCCGATGTTCGAGCCCCGCGGCTTCTGGGCGTCCAAGGAACGCGCACAGGATTACCGAGGTGAGTCGACGGCATTGAACAGCCGGCCCCAACCCACGTTCGCACCCACCGGCGAAAGCGAGTCGGAGGGCATGGTGGAGCGGCTGCATGTCGAGCGGTTCCCCCAGAGCCGCATCGTTCAGTTCAACGACAACCGCGGCGACCTGTACGAGCTCACCAGATGGCAGTACAGGCTCCATGCCGTGAACCCCGAACTGTTCGACCGGTTCCCGGAGGGCCAGAACGGCCAGCCGTTCAAGCGCGCTGCACTCGGGTTCACCCGTATCACCGATGCTGTCACCTTCGGCCTCGAGAACCCGTCAGTGCCAGGAGGGCTCGTCTCCGCGGACGCGGCCGTGATGCCCGCCGGGATGCGTGCCTATCACTCGTTCGCCGAGATCCTACGGCGCTCGGCGAAGGTCAGCCTCGACGTGGACCCGCAGGAATTGCAGAGCGGTCTGTATGCCGTCACCAACCCCGGCTCCGGCGGGACCACGATGAGGGTCTACCTTGCGGACGCAGCGGCCAACGGCGCGGGATACGCCGAGGAGTTCGGTCGTACGGAGAACCTCCGCACCCTGCTGGGCCCCACCCGCGAAGACCTCACGCAGGAGTACACGCGGAGGGCTCACCAGGCCCGCTGCACCTCCCTGTGCCCGGACTGCCTACAGGGCTGGGACAACCAGCGCCTGCACGGAGCATTGAACTGGCGGCTCGCACTGGACATGCTCGACCTCGCGGCGGGGCGGGGGCTGGACCCGACGCGATGGTTCGGCCAGGTGCAGGACATCGCTCGTCTCCTCGACGACTACCGCGGGGTCCGCTCCGAGGGCAGTGAGGTCGAGAGGCGCGGTGAGCTCGGCATCCCCGTCGTCCGCAATGGCGGCGTGGCGCTCGTGATCTCGCACCCCCTGTGGCCCCGCTCAGGTGACGGCAAGTCCGCCGCTGCGGTCAGTCCCGCAGCGGTCGTGGCCGCCGAGGTGGCCTCCGAGGGCCTAGGAGTCGTGGTGACGGACCCAGTGGAGATCCGTAGCACCCCGGTGAAGGTCCTGCAGGCACTATCACCGCGAACGATCGCAAGCGATCCGGAGGCGAGGGCCCGGCGTAAGAGCTTCTGAGCGAGGCGATCCCCGCTGGATTCCGTCAGGTCCTGGCGAGCACCGCCACGACATGCGGATGATCCGCCGCGATCACCTCGAGGTCGGCCGCGGTGAGCTTCGTGAGGTACCTGGTCATGGGCTTGACCCCGGTCTTCGGAAACTGCCGTGGCGAGTAGAGGGGCTTCCCCTGTACATGTGACGTCAGGGAGTCCTTGTTCTCCCGCAGCTCGTGTTCGCGTTGCTTGAGGTCCTCGAGGAGGATCGGCCGGTTCAGGTTCGACCGCCTGCTGAGGGGGATCTCGATGCTCGTCTGCTCTTCCCACAGTCGATCCGCGCGCTGCAGAGGACCGGTCACACGGGATACTGCGTAGATCCCACCCTTCTTGGGCCCGGCGTGTGGATGGCGTTCCGAGAACCAGTGGAACACCACGTCGCCGACCTCCACGCCGTACATCGGCCGGTACTTCGAGTTGTCCGGGGCGAAAAGCCGGTCGCCGTGCTCGTCTGTTTTGAGCAACTCGATCCAGAACCGTTCGGTTGCGTCTCCTGACCACCAGAAATCGTGACCGGCGCTGTTCCTCGGCGTCATGGTCGGATCGTACGGCCTCCTGGCTCCGGTAAGTGGGCCTTCGGAGGCGTCGATTGTCTGGCCCCACCTGCATGATGTGGACCGATGCAATAAAGTCACAGCACGAGCCGAGAGCATGGAGGTCACGGGTGAGCGTTGTCGCGGAACGGGACGGCACTGAGGTGATCTCGCCCGGCTCCTTGATCGAGGTGCGCGACGAGACCTGGCTGGTCACATCGGTGGAGAACACGGACGATGGCCCGCTGTACTCGGTGCGCGGGGTGAGCGAGTTCGTCGAGGGAACCACGGCCACCTTCTACGGCTCCATCGACCACGTGCGGGCGCTGCGCCCGGAGGACACCCGGGTGGTCGCGGACACCTCGCCGCGTTACCGCAAGGCGCGGCTCTGGCTCGAGTCCACGCTCCGGAAGTCCCCGCTGCCCATCGCCCACGAGGGCCTCACCGTCGCCCCGTTGATGCTGGCCGACGATCTCCCCTACCAGCGGGAGGCGGTGGAGACCGCACTGGACTCCAGCAGGCTGCGTCCCAGGCTGCTCATCGCCGACGCCGTGGGCCTGGGCAAGACCCTCGAGATCGGCATGATCCTGTCCGAGCTGATCCGTCGGGGCAGGGGCCGGCGCATCCTCATTGTGTGTCCCCGCCACGTGCTCGAACAGATGCAGCACGAGATGTGGAGCCGTTTCGCGATCCCCTTCGTGCGGCTGGACTCCGAGGGCGTGCAGGAGGTCAAGCAGAAGCTGCCTGCCACCAGGAACCCCTTCTCTTACTTCGAGAAGGTCATCGTCTCGATGGACACCCTGAAGCAGGACAGGTTCGTGCACGACCTGCGCCGCCATCGCTGGGACGCCGTGGTCATCGACGAGTCGCACAACGTCACCAACCAGGCCACCCAGAACAACCAGCTGGCCCGGGTGCTGGCCCCCAACACCGACGCCCTGATCCTCGCCTCCGCGACCCCACACAACGGCAGCAACACCTCGTTCGCCCAGCTGATCAGCCTGCTTGAGCCCACTGCCGTCACCCCCGAGGGGGAGATCGTCAAGGACGCCGTGCCGCGTCTGATGGTGCGGCGCCACCGCTACTCCGACAGCGTCAAGGACGTGGTGGGGGACAAGTGGGCACCGCGCCGCGACCCCGACCTGCTGCTGGTCTCACCCTCCCCGCAGGAGAGGGCGGTGGCGCGGGAGTTGGCCGGCAACTGGACCCACCCGCCGGCCGGGATGTCCGCACCGACCTCGGGATCCGGGGCGAAGCTGTTCCCGTGGACCTTGGCCAAGGCGTTCCTCTCCTCACCCGTCGCCCTCAGGGAGACGATCCGCGCGCGCCTTGCGTCCTTGGCGAAGCGGGCCGGCGTCGAGGTCGTCGAGGAGATCGCGCACACCTCGGCGCTCGCCGCCGAACGGGATGCACTCCTGCGCCTCGGCGCACTCAACGATGCCTGCCTTCCTGACGGCTCCCCCCGATCGGGTAAGTATCAGCGGCTGGTGGAGCTGTTGCGCTCGAAGGGGGTTGCGAGGAACTCCTCGGAACGCGTGGTCGTCTTCGCCGAGCGGGTGGGCACGCTGGGTTGGCTGCGTCGCCACCTGATCACCGACCTCAAGCTCAAGGACGACCAGGTCCAGGTGCTCCACGGCGGTCTCACCGACACCGAGCAGCAGGCCGTCGTGGAGTCGTTCAAGCAGAGCAGTTCGCCGATCCGGGTGCTGGTGACCGGGGACGTCGCCTCCGAAGGCGTGAACCTGCACCAGCAGTGCCATGAGCTGGTGCATTTCGACATCCCGTGGTCGCTGATCCGGATCGAGCAGCGCAACGGTCGCATTGACCGTTACGGGCAGCGGGTCCCCCCGCAGATCACGGCGTTGCTGTTGAACCTCGAGGACGTCCACGGGTTCAAGGGCGACCTTCGCGTGCTCTCGAAGCTCCTCGAGCGTGAGCGGGAGGCCCACACGGCCCTCGGTGACGTGGCCTCCCTGATGGGCAAGTACGACGGTGACCTCGAGGAGAAGGAACTGGTCGCTGTATTGCAGGGCACCAAGGATCTCGACGAGGCCCTCCCGGCCGTCTCGTCCCTGGACCCGGGTGAAGACCCGTTCCTGGCCGCGCTCCTGGCCGGTGAACACCTCCGCACCGATCGAGGGCGTGCCGGGCACCGTGCCGCGACCGACGACCCTGCCCGCACGGGGCTCTTCCGCACCGATGCCGACTTCCTCGTCGCGGGCCTGGCCGAGATCTACGGTGAGCCTGGGCGTCCCCCTGCCAACGGTGGCGTGTCCCTCCAGGACGAACGCGATGCAGGGTTGATCAGCTTCGTTCCCGGGCCCGACCTTCAGCAGCGCCTTCGGTTCCTGCCCCAGGGGTACCTGAAGGACCGCAAGGTGCTGGAGAAGGTGCGTCTCACGCCGGACCGTCGTACCGCCGAGGCCCGGCTGCGGGCGGCGTTGGACGACGACTCCGGGTCCAGCTGGCCGGACACCCACTACCTCGGCCCGCAGCACCCGGTCCTCGAGTGGGTGGCCGACAGGTCACTGGCGAGCCTGAGCCGAGGCGAGATCTTCGCCGTCGCCGGTTCCGTCAGTGATCCCGTGGTGATCCTGCACGGGAGCCTGGTCAACCGCCGGGGGCAGACGATCGCCTCGCGTCTCATCGGCGTTCTCGACCACCAGGGCGAGCTGCACGCGATGGAACACACGGGGCCGGCCGCCATGTTCCGGGAGATCGGCCTGGGTCCCGACAGCATCGGCATGGCCGTGCCCGATCCGGAGCAGTACCAGAACCTGGTGCGCCGCGCCGTGGGGACAGCCCGCGCCCACCTGGACGGTGGCCTCACCGACACCGCGAAACAGCAGGCCGAACAGCGCACCCAGGACTGGATCGTCCAGATGGACCGGTGGGAGGAGTCCGCCTCCCAGCTGCGCACCGGCCAGTCGGTGTTGTTCCGCACCACCAAGAACGTCCTCTCCACCGAGCGTGACATCGCCGAGGAGATGCGACCTGACCGTTCCTTCGTGCGACCCCTGCTGGTGGTCGTCCCCGCTCCGAACCGGAAGTGAGCCCCGATGCCCACGAGTGATGCCCTCGTCATCGTCGACGACTGGATCAGCGAGCACTACTTCACCTCGGACGACAGGTCCGGCACCTTCCTGGCCCGCACCAGGGACCTGGTCGCCGAATGGAAGAAGCAGGGTGAGGACCAGCCCGGGTGGCAGAGCCCGCTGGCACGTTTCACCGCGACGCGATCGCGCCTGATCTCCATGCTGCTGGCGCTGCACGACGCCGCAGAGGCACTCCCGGAGAACGCTGACGCCCACTCCCGGCGCGGAGCCATCGGCGACGGGTCGGTGACCCTCGCCGACACGCTCCGCACCGTGCTCGGGTACACCGACGATGACGGCCGCCCCATCTCCTGGGACGTCGACCGGAACGGCCCACTGCGACGCTTCGCCACCCGTGGCGTCCAGGAGTACCCACTGGCCATGCTCGACGCCCTCGCGGCAGGAACAAAGGAAGAGTTGGTCCGCAAGGACGCGGGCCACCTCCCGGCTGACGTGTTCCTCGACGAAGGGACCCCGGACGAGGTGCGGCTCACCTCCGTCCCGGCCGTGCTGTCCCACCTTGCCGTGCTGCCGGACGCCCCCGAGTTCATGCTCGTCATCGCCGGTCGCACCCTGCTGCTCACCAGCGCCGACCAGTGGGCACAGGGTCGCTACCTCGCGATCGACCTGCAGACCGTCACCGAACGCGGCGACACCAAGGCGGGTGGGGAGATCCAGCGGATGCTCGCCTGCATCAGCGCAGCGTCGCTGGCCCCCGGGGCCGACGGCCAGGTGTGGTGGAGCGAGACCCGGCAGAAGGCCGTGCTGAACGCCGTGGGCGTCAGCTCGGACCTCCGCGACGGGGTGCGCGAGTCCATCGAGATCATCGCCAACGAGGTCGTGACCCGACGGAAGGCGAAGGTGCTGGAACCCCTGGAGGACTCCCAGGCCCAGCCGCTCGCCCTGCAGTCGCTGCGCTACCTCTACCGGATTCTGTTCCTGCTGCACGCCGAGGCATCCCCCGAACTCGGGATGCTCCCGGTCGGAGCGCCCGAGTACGAGAACGGGTACTCGATGGACCGGCTACGGGAACTCACCCTCAAGCCCCTCACCCCGGCCTCCGCGAACGGCACCCACCTGTACGACTCCCTCAAGGTGCTGTTCGACCTGGTGGACAAGGGCCATCGAACAGCAGAGGTCACGCACCGTGAGGACCCGGAGGGGGAGGCGACCCACGGTGCCGGCACTCTCGAGTTCGAGAACCTCCAGGCCGATCTGTTCCTGCCGGACCGTATCGCCCTGATCGCCGAGGTGGGGCTGGGTAATGCCGCGCTGCAGGCTGTGCTGGAGCGTCTGCTGCTCAGTCGGGAGAAGCGCGGCAGGGATCGCGGTTTCATCAGTTACGTGGCGCTCGGGATCAACCAGCTCGGTGCCGTGTACGAGTCGCTCATGAGCTACACAGGTTCTTTTGCCCACGGTGAGCTGGTCGAGGTGGCCAAGAACGGCAACCCCTCCGACGGTTCCTGGGTGGTCCCTGCCGACCGGATCGACGACGAGCTGCGCCCGCACCTGGTGATGGTCGAGGACGACGAGACCGGCCGTCCGATCGAGAAGCGCTACCGCAACGGCGAGTTCGTGTTCCGTCTCTCCGGTCGTGAACGCCAGCGTTCCGCCTCCTACTACTCACCGGAGGTTCTCACCCGGTTCACCGTCTCCCAGGGTCTCGCCGAGCTCCTCGACCCCGTCGTCGAGAACACGGACGACCTGCCCGAGGGCGTGGAGACCTTCCAGGACACGGATTTCGACGGGAACTCGATCCTGCGCCGGCGCACCACCGCTCAGGAGGTCCTGAACCTGACCGTGTGCGAGCCGGCACTGGGATCCGGTGCCTTCGCCATCGAGGCGGTGCGCCAGCTCGCCACCGAGTACCTCGCGCGGCGGCAGGACGAGCTGGGGGAGAGGATCCCCCCGGAGGACCACGCCCTCGAGCTGCAGAAGGTGAAGGCCCACATCGCCCTGCACAACGTGTACGGGGTGGACCTCAACGCCACCGCCGTGGAACTCGCCGAGGTGTCCCTCTGGCTGGACTCGATGGCCAAGGGCCTGAAGGCCCCCTGGTTCGGCCTCCACCTGCGTGCCGGTAACTCGCTGATCGGCGCGCGGCACGCGGTCTACGCCGGCACCACCGTTCAGGACCAGCCGTTCACCAAGTACATCGGCAAGCCACCGCGTGCAGTCCCGGTGGATACGAGCGCTGGGGGAGCTCGTCCCCGTGGGGGAGTCTTCCACTTCCTCGTGCCTGGGTCCGGGTGGGGTGCCGCCGGCGATGACGCCGAGATCAAGAAGATCGCACCGGATGCGGCGAAGACGATCCGGCAGTGGGCCAAGGGGATGAAGCAGGAGCGGGGTGGGACGAGCTGGGTCGCTCTGCAACGGCTCTCCGACCGGGTCGAGTACATGTGGGGCCTGGCGACGCGGCGCCTTGTCGAGGCCGAGCGTCAGTCCTCGCGTTCCATCGGGGTCTGGGGGACCAGTACGCCTGAGGGTGGTGAAGTGGGGCGGCCTGAGATAGAGCGGTCACTCGCCGATCCGAACTCCGCCTATCAGCGACTGCGATTGGTCATGGACGCCTGGTGTGCTCTCTGGTTCTGGCCCGTGCTCCAGGAGGATGACGTCGAACCCCCGTCCTTCACCGAGTGGATCAGAACGCTGGAACGCATCCTCGGTAAAGTGTCGCGGTCGGAGGTCATGCGACGGAACATCGGGCAAGGGCAGCTCACCTCGTCGTCCTCGGAATGGGCTGAGCTGGACAGCCTCGAAGCGATGTTCTCCATGGAGCGCGCGGAGAACGTGGACCGGGTTCTTTCCGATACTCCGTGGCTCCGCCGAACGCGGGAGATCGCATCCGAGCAGCGCTTCTTCCACTGGGAGCTGGAATTCGCTGCCGTTTTCGCTCGCCTTGGCGGATTCGATCTCCAGGTCGGGAACCCTCCGTGGGTGCGGCCCACACTGGATCTGGGTGCCCTTCTGGGTGAACACGACCCCTGGTGGATGCTCACCAACAAGCCGTCCGAGTCAGTGAAGAAAGTTCGGCGACTCGACACACTGGAGCGAGAGGGCGCCACTGAATCGGTGCTCGTCGGATCTCGAGATGTCGCTGCCCTCGCTGAGTTCGTCGGCTCGGCAGGGAACTACCCGGAATGTGCGGGTACCCAGCCCGATCTATACCGGTGCTTCATGGTGCAAGTGTGGAACCACGCGTCCGAGCGTGGCGTCTCCACGCTGATCCATCCCCCCTCCCACCTCACGGATGCGCGGGCATATCCGTTGAGGCGCGCAACGTATGCACGGTTGCGTCGCCAGTGGCGGTTCGTCAACGAGATGCAGTTGTTTCACGAGATTCACCATCTCGTCGAATATGCGATCAACGTCTACGGCGATCCATCCACCGTTGACTTCCTGAGCGCGGTCGCGCTGTACCACCCGGAGACCGTTGAGGCATCGCTGCGGCACAACGGGGACGGTCCCGAGCCCGGTTTCAAGGACGCCAACGATGCCTGGGACCTCCGCCCGCACCACGGAAGGATCCAGAGGATCACTCGCCGCGAGCTGAAGGTCTGGCATCGGCTCATGGAGGCAGGGTCGTCGGAGATTCCAGTGGAAGCGGCCCGCACCGTCTCGACCGTGAACAGCTCCGCCGCAACTGCTCTCTCCATACTTGTCGAGGCTGCGCGCATCGGTGATCTCCGGCCGCAGTTCTCAGCCGGGTGGCACGAGTCCGGTGGTAGGCGTGACGGCTACTTCGAGAGCAGGTGGGGAGCCCCCGACTCATGGAAGGACGTGATCCTCCAGGGGCCGTACTTCCATGTGGGTAATCCCTTCAACTCGAGCCGCAACGCGTCGATGAAGAACAACCTGGACTACTCCTCGGTCGACCTGGAAACGCTCGCTCCGGATGCACTCCCGGTGACGGAGTACAAGCCGATCCACGAGGTCCGCGAGGACGGCAAACTCGACACCTCGCGGTACGACCGAGCATACGGTCGCTGGCCTACCGAGTGGGACGGGGCCGGCAATGTGGTGGCGAGCGTCCCCGTCCGTTCCCAGTACCGCGTGATGTGGCGAGCGATGGCAGCCGGAACCGGAGAACGAACGTTGATCCCGGCTATCTACCCCCCGGGCGTCGGCACAGTTAACTCTGTCTTCTGTATCGGTATGCCACAGCATTCGAGCCGCGAAGTTTCTCTCGCCGCAGCATCCATGGCGACGCTGCTGTCCGACTTCGAGGTACGTGCATCTGTAGGTAGCGGGATCTATCAAGGAGCTGTTGACCGACTCCCTCGCATCCCCGAGGACCACCCCCTCGCCAACGCCGCCATCCTGCGTATCCTGCGCCTGAACTGCCTCACCGACGCCTACGCCGACCTGTGGCGTGACTGCTTCGACCTGTCCTTCACGAGTGACTCATGGACCGGTCGGCGAGCTCGCCCGAACCGCCCCGCCCTCGGGGACGTGGAACTTGATTGGAGTGCCGCAACACCCCTGCGGATGGACGAGGACCGCAGGCAGGCCCTGGTGGAGATCGACGCGATCATGGCCATCGTGACCGGCATCGATATCGAGGACCTGGTCACGCTGTATCGCACCCAATTCGGCGTGCTCGCCCAGTACGACAGGGGCGGCGGCAAACGGGCCTACATCTTCGACGACGACGGCCGCATCATCCCCTCCTCCGTGCGTACCGCATGGAACAAGGCGGGCCGCCCCGTAACCGGGCTGCCCGAGCAGGACCGCACCTACACCAACGACTCCGGTCGCACCATCACCGCCCCCGAGCCGTTCCGCATCCTCGACCGTGCGCAGGACCTACGCACCGCCTACGCCGCGTTCAAAGAGCGCATGTGAGATGAGGACCCGATGAGCGAACTCCTCCCCACCCGGCAGGCCTGGGACCTGCGGCGTGCCGTCACCGAGTACGTGACCACCGCCGTCAGCCTCAGCGACAGCGCCGTGGACGCCGCCCTGCAGGAATTCCTCACCCACGACCAGCGCGGCATCTTCCTGGGTCCCTACCTGCGCACGCGCCTGCCGTTCACCGGTGACGACTCCGCCGGTGGCGAGGTGCCCCCGCTCGACGTGCTCCCCGAATGGTTCACGCCCTACGCGCACCAGGCCCGGGCGTTCAGGCGCCTCACCACCAACCCTGCCATCCACGGGGCACAGGACGAGCAGGGCATGCGCCTGCCCGACCCCACCATCGTCACTACCGGCACCGGTTCCGGGAAGACCGAGGCGTTCCTGTGGCCAGTGCTCGACCACGCGGCCCGCGCCCGGGCCGCCGGCATCGGCGGCATCAAGGCACTGATCCTCTACCCGATGAACGCCCTGGCCAACGACCAGGCAGGCCGCCTCGCCGAGCTCCTCGCCACCAACCCCCGCCTACGTGGCATCACCGCCGCCCTCTACACCGGCGAAGCGAGCCAGACCCCCCGCACCCAGGTAAGTGCGGACGGGCTCATCACCGATCGGGAAATCATCCGCGGCGAGGCCCCCGACATTCTGCTCACCAACTACAAGATGCTCGACCAGCTGCTGCTGCGCGCAGCCGACAGGCCCCTGTGGGACACCTCCGCCCGCAGCCTGCGCTACCTCGTCCTGGACGAGTTCCACACCTACGACGGCGCCCAGGGCACCGACGTGGCCATGCTGCTGCGCCGCCTCCGCCTGGTCCTCGAACGCCGCGCCCCCGGCAAGGTCCACATCACCCCGGTCGCCACCTCCGCCACCCTCGGGGACGACGCCGACCCCGGCCAGATGCTCGCCTTCGCCCGCACCGTCTTCGGTACCGGCTTCGATCCTGACTCCGTAGTCACCGAGAGCCGCATCGACCTCGACACCTTCACCCACCTCGCCACCACCAGGATCAGTAACGCCCTGGAACACGACGGCACTGTTGACCTCACGCCCCGCACCGTCCCCCTGGACCTCATGCGCGAGCTGCGACGCACCCACCTCGGCATCACGGGCGGCACCACCAGCCCCGAGCACATCACCACCGATGTGCTCGACGCCCTCTGGGAAGCCACCCGCACCACCGACGAGGAAGCCGTCGACCTCTCCGCCGGTGCTGCCGCGACAGCACTCGGGATCAGCGAGGCCGACCTCCTCATCGCCCACCCCACGATCATCACGCTCCTGGCCCGCACTTCCCGCGAGGCCACCCCGTTGGCGGACCTAGCCCGGGAGGCCTACCCCGGGGTGCTCGATGACTCCGCTGCCCGTGCTTTCATCACCCTCGCGCTCGCCGCCCTCTCCCACCTCCGTGCACTGGCCGGACGCAACGAGTTCCCCTCCCTCGAGGCCCACCTGTGGATCCGCGAGGTCTCCCGGATCGACCGCGCCGTCACCACCACCCCCACCTTCCAGTGGAGCGACCTGCCCGAGGCCGACGACGACCGCGCACTACCCGCCGTTTACTGCCGCCACTGCGGGCGGTCCGGGTGGGGGGTCTCCCTGGCGAGCATCGGTGACACCCTCGACACCCGCCCCCACCGGATCCGCCAGGACCAGGTCCGCCGTACCGGCCGCTTCCGCGCTCTGGTCCTGGACACCAGCACCACCGGCGCCCCCGCCGATGAGTCCCGACGCAGCAGCAGGCGCTGGCTCGACCTGCCCGGGGAGATGCTCCAGAGCTCCCCACCCGGGGCCGACGACCTCGACGCCGACCTGATTCCCGTGCTCGTCCACACCGGGCCCGACGCCGAGGACGACTCCCTCGCCGACACCTGCCCCGCCTGCCGCGGGCGCGACGGCATCCGCTTCGTCGGCTCCCGCGTCGCCACCCTGCTGTCCGTATCCCTCAGTTCCCTGTTCGGCACCGCCGGTATCGACCCCTCGGAGAAGAAGGCCCTCGTCTTCACCGACTCCGTCCAGGACGCCGCCCACCGGGCTGGCTTCGTCGAGGCACGCTCCCACACCCTCACCCTGCGCGCGGTCACCCGCAGTGCGCTGGATCCCACCCCCGCGCCGATCTCCGAAGTGGTGGAGCGCCTGCTTGCCGCCGCCACCACCCCCGAGCAGAAGTACCGCCTGCTGCACCCCACCATCGCCGGTCATGATGCCGTCGCACCCTTCTCCCAGCCCGGCGCGAGCAGGGCCCAACGACGCAAGGCCGAGGAACGGGTCCGCAAACGCCTCCGGTTCGACCTCGCCCTCGAGTTCGGCCTCACAGGACAGGTGGGGCGCACGCTGTCCATGACCGGGAACGCCGCCGCCTCCGTGCACATCACCGATGAGGAGATCGCCGCCGTCACGGCCCCAGTGCTCGACGGGCTGCGGGCGAGCGGCGACATGTTCGCCCAGGAAATGCCCGTCGACGCCCGCGTCTGGGTGCACGGCATCCTCGAACGGCTCCGGCAACGAGGCGCGATCTCCCACCCCTGGTTCGACCCCTTCCGCAAGGGAGGAGGCCAGCAGTACCACCTCTGGGGCGGCCGTCCCGAACGCGACGTGATGCCGGCCTTCCCCCGCGGGCGCAGCCTTCCCGGCTTCCCCGCCCTCGGACGCCGCGGCCCCAAGAGCCTCCTCGAGGACGCCTCCGCCCGCGGCAGCTGGTACGCCGACTGGACCGCCCGCGTACTCGGGCTCGGGGACCGCAACCAGGCCGCCTCCCTCATGAGGCCCCTGCTGCAGGCTCTTGTCGAGCACGGCATCCTCGACGCCGTCACCACCCGCTCCGCCCCCGAGGTCACCAGCTACGCGCTGATCGCCGACCGGGTCCTGGTCCGATCCCGTGGTGACGACGACGAGACCACCCCCGTACTGACCTGCCGTGAGTGCACCTCCGTCGTCACCGGGACCGATGACCTGCTCGAGGCGCTCCACGGAGCGCCCTGCACCACCTTCGCCTGCCCCGGGAGGCTGGAGACGGCAGCCGTGCCCCGCAGCTACTACAGCCGCCTCTACCGCTCCGACATGCGACGCGTCATCGCCCGGGAACACACCGCCCTCGTGGCCACCCCTACCCGCCTCGACCACGAACGACGGTTCAAGGCCAGGGACCCCGAACCTGGCGCCCCCAACGTGCTGGTCGCCACCCCCACTCTCGAGATGGGCATCGACATCGGTGACCTCTCCACCGTGATGCTGGCCTCCGTCCCTCGCACCGTTGCGTCTTACCTCCAGCGGGTGGGCCGCGCCGGGCGCCTGACCGGCAACGCATTCGACGTGGCCTTCGTCGGCGCACCCGGACGCAGCACCGGGGTGTTCACCGACCCCCTCGACGTCCTCAACGGCTCCGTGCTTGCCCCCGGCGCATACCTCTCGGCCGAGGAACTCCTGCACCGTCAGTTCCTCGCCTTCCTCATGGACGGCCTCGCTGGCGACGACCGCATCGAACCACCCAGCCGCAATGTGCCCGTCCTGCGCTCCAGCGAACCCGGTACCTACCTGGGCGCCCTTCTGGCGGATGTGACGCAGCACGGCGAGCGGCGCATCGAGGAGTTCCTCTCCGGTTTCGAGAACGCCGAAGAGCCTTGGGCCGGACTCACCACCGACGCCGCCACCGCACTCCGCACCTGGGTCACGGACAGGTCGAAAGGCTCCACCGGGCTGGAGAAGACCGTCCACGGTGCCGTCCAGCGATGGAACACCGCGAGGGAGAGCCTGATCAGGCGACGCCATGCCATTGAACGGAACCTCCGGGACCTCGACGCCGATGCCGCTGCCCACGCCGACTCGATCGAGGTGCGAGCACAGCTCGAGGCAGAGAAGAACCTGCTGGACATCCAGGTCGACGACCTCGACGGGGCCGACGGGACCCGGGCGGGCGCCGACCCGGCCGAGGTGGAGAAGGACCGCCGCAGGCTGCGCAGCAGTGCCGGCCGGATCCGGGCCGAGGTCTCCACCGTGGACACCGCCCACTGGATCGCCGTGCTCGAGAGGTTCGGCCTGTTGCCCAACTTCACCCTCGTCGACGACGGCGTCACCCTCGAGGCCACCCTCATCTGGCAGACGGACGACGGGGCCTGGCGCCACAGCGGTGTCGCCTATGACCGCGGCGGCTCCAGTGCCCTCACCGAGTTCGCCCCCGGCGCCCACTTCTACGCGGAGGGCAACGAACTGGTCATCGACACCGTTGATCTCGGTACCGACGGTTCCGGGATCGTCCGCACAGCCTTCTGCCCCGCCTGTGGCACCACCGTGCGGATCGAAGGCACTCCACCGGTGGCGTGCCCGGCCTGCCACGCCCCCCAGATCGCCGATGCGGGCCAGCACCTCGAAGTGGTGGACCTCCAGCGCGTGTACTCCACCATGATGCGCAACCGTGCACTGATCACCGACCAGGACGAGGAACGCCAGAGGCTCCACTTCGAACAGGCCCTCACGGTGCATCTCGAAGGAGCAGAGACCCGGGCGAGCTGGGCCGTCGCGGGGAAGGGACTGGGTTTCGCCTTCCACCGTGGTGCGCACATTACTCGCCTCAACCTGGGCAGGCCGCTCGACGCCGCCGACGAGACCGTGCTCTCCGGCGAGACCAGGAAGGTGGGAGGCTTCCTGCTGTGCGCGGAGTGCGGCCACCTCGACTCCGACACCGCCGGCAACCAGCCCAAGGACCACCAGGCCTGGTGCTCCAAGCGCTACGCGGCCGAGGCCGACAACAAGAAGGTGGTCCTGGCCCGGTCCATCTCCACCGAGGTGGTCGTCATCTCTCTTCCCAGCTCTCTCGCCGAGGCCGGCACCGACATCGACCTCTTCAGCCTCCGCGCCGCGATCATGCTGGGCCTCGCCACTCGCTTCGGGGGCACCGTCGGGCACATCCAGGCCGATCTGATCTCTGCCCCCGGTCACGTGAGCCGGCGTGCACTGCTGCTCAGTGACACCGTTCCCGGAGGCACCGGGTACCTCGCCGAGCTGTCCACCCCGGCAACGGTGTGGGCGGTCCTCACCGAGGCCCTCCGCGTGCTCACCGACTGCCCCTGCGGTGACGGCTCCGCCGCCGCCTGCCACCGCTGCCTACTGCCGTACGTCCCCAGCAGCGCTCGGGAGAGCACCAGCCGGCAGCGCGCCGAGGAGATCCTGCAGGAGATCCTGGGCACCGAGGCTCCCGAGCCCGACCAACCGGACTGGGAGGTCACCGAGGGGGAGGGGACCGGCGAGGACGACTTCGAGTCGAGCCTGGAGAAGCGGTTCCGACGCGTGTTCCACCGCGCCGTCGCCGCACTGCCGGGTGCGTCCGTGGAAGCACGCAGCAGCGACGGGGGAGAAGTCCTCTCCATCCGTCACGACGGCCGCACCTTCACCCTCAAGCCGCAGGTGACTATCGGCGGTACTCGCCCGGACTTCGTACTCACCTGGCAGGGTGCCGACGTCGCCGGTATCGCCGTCTACACCGACGGCCGCGAGTACCACGCCTCCACCACGCACAACCGACTCGCGGACGACGCCGCCAAACGCGCCGCACTGCGCGAGCAGGGATACCTGGTGATCGGCGTGACCCACGCCGACCTGGACCGGTTCGAGAAGATGCAGGAAGGCACAGCCCGGGTCGAGCCGCCGCCGATGATCGACCTCAACGTCCTCGACTTCGCCGAGGCCCAGCACCAGATCAGCCCCGAGATGCGGGACCTGGTACTCGGGACAGCTGTCGACCAGGTGCTCGCAGTCATCCGGGACGGCGGTACGTCCGCTCACAGGACCGTCGCCCAGCTGCTGTCCCGTTTCCTGGTCAACCGTGAGGACGTCGCACTGATCGACCCTGCCGAGGCAGTGGACGACCTCGCGCGGTTCCTCGACGACGGGCACCGCAAACCATTCACAGAGAGGAGCGGCGCGAATCTGAGCCGGGGGGTCCTGCGGCGACTGGGCGCTCTCGTGGCCCTTGCCGACTTCGCCCCGGGCGGCACCGTCACCCTGATGCTCGACGACAGGGACACAGCCGTCGCCTCAGACGACTTCGTCGAGGCATGGCAGGGATGGCTACGGCTGTCCAACCTGCGCCAGGGCGCAGCGCTCGGTGTGGGCCTGGAGGCGACCACCTGGACCCGCGCTCGCAATGCGATGCGCAGCGACTACACCCCGCTGGACAGCACCCTCGACCTGGGGCCGGGCAGGGACACCCCCGATGCGCCTTCCGCCGGACAGGGCACGGACGGCGCCGCCGATGTGGACGATGATCTGCCCTCGGACTGGCAGCAGCTGGTGGAGGATGCGTACACGAACGAGGAACGCTCGGTCCTGATCCAGGCGGCGCTCGCTGATGTGCCCCTCCCTGTGGTCGGGGAGGAGCAGGGCAGCGCCGGAGTGATCGTCGACATCGCCTGGCCGGACAGGAAGAAGGGCGTGGTGCTCGACGTGCTCCGCCCCGAGGACCAGGCATCGCTCGAGGCCGAGGGATGGACGATCCTGGGGCCCGACATCGACGGCGTCATCGAACGCCTCGGACTGAACTGACAGGGTCGAACTGAACGGATAAGGAGGGCCGGCGATGAGATCCGATGTCGTGCTGGACCAGAACGTGCTCATGGGGATGGACAGCCGGCTCCTGGGGCGGGTGAGGTCGTCGGTGAAAAAGCTCAGCGACGACTGGCGCAGCCCCGGACTGCACGTGGAACCGATCGAGCAGGCCTACGACGACCGGGTCCGCACCGCGCGGGTGAACCAGCAGTACCGCATGGTCCTGTTCCACCTCCGCAAATCTCCCAAGGACCTGTTCTACGTCGAGGGCGTCTACAACCACGACGACGCCTACGACGTGGCCGGCAGCAAGTTCCTCCGCGTCAACGACATCACCGGTCAGCTCGAGGTCCGCGACGCGCCCGCAGCAAGAACGCAGCGGCTCATCAGCGAGTCCGAGCGCAAGGCCGAAGAGGCGGCCCTCGCCGCGCGGCTGCAGGCCGAGCGTGAACGGGCGGAGGCTGCGAGGAGGGAGTCGGAGCGGTCAGGGACGCCCCGTGATCCGGTCCCCGAGGAGGACACCCGCCCGTCCACGGTTCCTACCGGCCCGGTCCTCACCGTCACCGAGGACGACCTGGTCCAGCACCTGGGGCTCGACCCGGACATCGCCGCCCGGGCCGTCGAGGCGGACGAGGACCAGCTTCTCGCCCTCGCTGCCGAGGCCCCTTCCTGGCAGGGGTCAGCTCTTCTGGACCTCGCCACCGGAAAGTCCCTCGAGGAGGTGCGCCAGGAGTACAGCACCGGGGTGAGCGGTGGGACCGCGACGGACGTCCCCACCGGTAGTGATGACGTGGTCGAGGCGATCCGCTCCGATGCGGCGCGCGGCCGGTTCGTGCTCCTGGAGGACGACGCAGAATTCGCGGACGTCCTCGAGCGCGGTGACCTGGAGGCGTGGCACGTGTTCCTCCACCCCGATCAGCGCCGTTACGTGGAGATGACCACCGGGGGGCCGTTCCGCCTCAGCGGTGGAGCCGGTACCGGGAAGACGGTGGTCCTCGTGCACCGTGCCGTGCGGCTGGCCCGCTCCGAGCCCCGGGCCCGGATCGTCCTGACCACCTACACCCGAGGGCTCGCCGAGTCCGTGGCCAGGCAGCTGCGGTCACTGGCCCCCGATCACACCGTGGCCAAGCACCCCGGCGACGCGGGCATCTACGTGGGCGGGATCGACCAGATCTCCTGGTACGTGGTCAACAGGAGTCGCCACAAGCACGCCGCGATGACGGACGTGATCGGCTGGGGCGTCAACACGATGCCCCACAACGGCAGGCCTGCCGTCGCCTGGGACGCTGCGATCCGGGACGCAGGTGCCGAGCTGCCCGAGCACCTCCGGTCACGGCACTTCTTCGAGACGGAGTACGCGGAGATCGTGCTCCCGCAGCGGATCCGTACCGAACGCGAATACATGCGCGCCGGCCGCGCCGGGCGGGGTACCAAGCTCGGCCGGCACCAGAGGGCCGCCGTCTGGGCGGTGATCAGCCGCTACCGCGACGAGGGGATGCGAGAGGAGCAGATCGACTGGGACGAGCTCTCCGCCATCGCCGGCCGGATCCTGGAGAAGGAGGCGGAGAGCACGGGGGAGCACCTCGTGGACCACGTCCTCATCGACGAGTCGCAGGACGCCCGGCCCACCCACTGGCAGATGTTCCGGGCGCTGGTCGCCGAGGGCAAGGACGACCTCTTCATCGCGGACGACGCCCACCAGCGCATCTACGGCAACCGCGTGGTCCTCAAGCGGTACGGGATCAACGTGGTCGGCCGCTCACGCAGGCTCCTACTGAACTACCGCACCACCGCCGAGAACCTGCGCTTCGCACTCGCCGTGCTGCGGGACGGTGACTACTCGATCTCCGAGGCGGAAGGCGGCGAGTTCGACGCGGGGGAGGGCTCGTACCGTTCGGCCCGCAGTGGGCCGGCCCCCGTGCTGATCCGGGCCAAGAACCTCACAGAGGAGTACGACCAAATCGCAGAGCTGGTGCGACAGTGGGTGACGGAGCTGGACGAGGAGGGACTGGACCCCTCCAGCCTGGGAATCCTCACCCACATGAAGAGTCGATCCGCCAGCCTCGTCGCCGCCCTCGGCGAGCGCGGGGTTCGTGTGCGCTCGATCGACAGGAACGCCCCCACCGAGGGGCTGCCCCTGGTGATGACGCTGCACACCTCGAAGGGCATGGAGTTCACGCGCGTGATTCTGTTCGGCATGGGCGCGGAGACCATCCCGTCGAACCGACGGGGCATGGACTACGACGAGGACGCTCTCCACCAGTTCCAGCAGCGTGAGAGGTCGCTGCTGTACGTCGGCGCTACACGTGCCAGGGACTACCTGGCCGTTACCTGGAACGACGAGCCGAGCGAGTACATCACGCCGGCGATCGAGGGCTTGACCGACGAAGAGGAGTGAGTCATGGATGCTGATCGGACCGTTGAGGTAGTCAATGACGGGGACGGACTCGTCTTCCTTGGCGACACTGGGGACGTCGAGGACCTCCTGCGGGCGTGGGGGCTCCTGGAGGATTCGGAACAGATCGAGCACCTCCAGCTCGGCACTGCCCTGGGTCTCGCCGCCGGGGCGGTGCAGGCCGGTGCAGAGGCGATCGCCGAGGGCGGGCGATGGGTGAAGCTGACGCCGGAGTCCGCGCGGGCCGTCGAAGCCATGGGTTTCATGGAGAGCAAGATCCCGGGGGTCCGTCACGCCATGATCGGCCGGCCCGGAGACATCGAGCAGTGGGTCCAGATCGAGCAAGGCACACTGACGAACCTGACCAACCCTGCGTATCTCGCCGGCATCGCCGGGGTGTTGGCACAGGTCGCCAAGCACCAGGAGATGAAGGCGATCAAGGACTATCTCGCCCGCATCGATGCGAAGGTGGACGAGCTGCTCCGAGCGCACCGGGACGACCGACTCGCAAGGGTCATCGGGGCCGGGTTCGACATCAGATCCGCAGTGGGCGTCCTCGAGGACGTCGGCAGGGTGGATGACGACACCTGGTCGACCGTGCAGGGTCACTACGGGACCCTGAGCCATGCCCTGAGCAGCGTCGTACTGAGACTGGATTCGATCGCGGCCCAGCAGGAGGACGTCAAGCTGAAGAAGCTCGCGAGGACTGCAGCTCAGGCTGAGTCCGAGGTCACGGAGCTGCTGGCCATCGCCGCTCGCTGCTTCGAGCTGCAGGATGCTCTCGACATTCTCAGACTGGAGCGTGCAGCGCAGGAGTCCTTGGAGGACCTGAGCGCACTTCGCAGGTCTCTGGCGGAGGACCGGAAGGAGCATCGGGACGAACTCCTCACGGCGATCGATGGGATGCTCGCTCGGCTCCATGAGGTCGGGGTCGTGGCCGATTCGAACACGGTCCTCCATCTCCGCACGTCCCGTGCGGTCGTCGCATCGGTCAACGCCGTCGGGGACGCCGTGGACGACTTCCGGTCGCCGCTCGGACTGGATCCGACTCACCGCGCGATCAGCAGCACGCCCTGGAGGGACTCGCTACGCAACCCGAGGCATCTCGAGACTGCGGCGAAAGAGGTGAGGCGGCGTGGGGAGGTGGTGACGCCTCCGCCTGCCACCGTCGCGTACAGACTGCTGGAGCAGCGACGGCGACGAAGGAACGAGGACGGCTGAGCGGCGCCGCCCCAGCAGACCGCTAGGCGTTGGCCGTTCCGCTGGGTTGCGACCCGTGCATCCACGCCAGGATGTCGAGCACGCGCAACCGGGAGTAGCGCTCTGCAACTTCAGCTTCAGTAGCGAGCTCGCCCAATCGCTTGTCCAGTGCGCTGTCGTTCTCGGTCAGTGCGGCGTGGAAGATCGTCCAGTAGTCACTGGTCGACTTCAATCCCAACATTTTCTGAATCCTGGAGTCCCAGATAGGGATCAGGCGGGGGCGTTTGCGAGCCAGAAGCTTGGCGGTGCGAGTTTCCCCCACCCTCTTGGGACGGCTGATCAGCGACCAAGCGTCGTTGAGAGGTCCGCTTTCCAGCTCGACAGCCTCGTCCGCGGTGAGGTCCGCGAGATCGCGATCGGGTTCAGCACTCAGATGTTTCTGCAGTTCGACCAGGGTGGATTCGTCCAGGAAGTACTCGATGGCATCGAGGTTCAATCGGACCTGCAGAAGACTGAGTGACATCAGATCCGCGATGTCGACCCGGTTCGGATCCGAACCTGTCCTCGTCGTGAGTTCGCCGAAGTAGGCCCCGGTGTACCGTCCACCAGCGGAGTACTCCTTCAGGTAGCTGACGAACATGGCTTCGTTCGCCGGATCAAGGACCATCTGGCGGAAAGCCTCGAACTTCTCAGGGATCTTCACGGTCATCGTCGACCTCCTCGTCGCTCACTGGCCAGGTCAGTTCTGAGAATCTCGGCCCGGTATTCCTTAGAGTACGTCTCGTCGGCCGAAAGTCGGTGGACCGTGGTGCGAACTCCCACAGGGATTCACCGGAGTCAGTCGTTGGATCGCCCCGTGGCACGAGCGACTGCTTCTGCCCTGACGGACTCGATCGATGAACCTTGCTGCTGGAGTCTCTTCGAGGCGAGATCGTCCCCGAGCTCGGCCGCCTGTGCGAATGCCACATCAGCAGCCCACTTGTTGCCAGCGGCGAATTCGAGGTCACCGGTGAAACCGTGGATCTCCGGCAGGGCGGCCTGCCGGAACTTCGAGAACAGTGCCGCTGACTCCTCATCGGGAAACGTGGCGTTGTTGATCGCGTCCTTGACCAGAGTCCACCAGTCCCGTGCCTCGGTGGTCTGATTCCGAGCACGCGCACCGGATCCCTTGTCGATCGCCTCGATGAGGATGCCCACCGCGGGTTCCACCATCCCCATGGAGAGCAGCACGGATGCTTGGCCCACAGTGGCCGCCCGGTGAGCAGGTCTCGCTGACTTCTCGTAGCTCAGAACGGCGCGAGGCCCCCACAGCTCACAAGCCTGATCCTCAGGACCCGAATCCGCAGCTTCGACCTCCGCGTCGTCGATGACCCAGAAGGAGATGGGGTCGTCCTCGCGAGCGACGGACGAGTAGAGCGACAGGGCCTCAGAGAGCCGCCCCATTCTGACTTCGATCTGCGCCAGACGGACTGTAGAGACGAACTTCTGAGCCCGCAGCCGTTCATCCGGGATGAGTGAGCGGTCGAGGGAGAGATCATCATCCGGATCGTCCGTGTCCAAGGCCTGGAGTTGACGTCGCCGGACTTCGATCTCATCGAACGACCACCGGTAGAAATCCGTGGCGTCCTCCCAGTCCCGTGCTTGTTCGGCTTCGAATGCGAGCTCCAATAGTTGTTCAGCGGTTCCCTCTTCCTCCCCGTAGAGCTCACGCGCGAAGTACTCGCGCCGCTCGACGATCTCGTCCACGACCGACAAGAGGAGCATCCTCTCTTCCTCTGAGGACCTGCTCGACATGCTGCTCATGAGGTCCCAGCACACCTCAGTGACAGCGCGACGCACGAGCGGCTCGACCGGTGGCACGGGCCTGTGGTCGGACTCGCGGAGCGAGCTGGACCACCCGCGAGCCGACTCGATGAGCAGCTCCTGGCTGAACGCATCCATCCAGCCGTGCCACAAGGGTGGTGCAGACCAGAACACGTCGCGTTCCCGGATCCAGCGCCCCACCTTTTCGACCAGCGCCCTTTCCCCGCCGGCAGTGCGGGAGGCGAGGTCGAACCATGTCCCGTACACCCCGAGCAATTCGTCCCATGACACTGGGGATAGGTCTGATCGAGCCATGTCGGCGATCCCTTCGCTGAGACGGGCGTCCCCCGGCACGACTGTGTGAGCTCCTTGCCGTAGGGCAGTTGGGAAGGATCGTCCCATGAAGGACCGACACACGAATGCCTCAACTCCCCTGCGTGGGAAGATCTCCTCCATGAACGCGACGAAGCTTCTCCCCATGTCCAATCGCGAGGTCGAGGACCGCGCGATCGCGTACGTCATCGCTTACGAGGAGGCCGCGGGCCGCACCGCGTCGGACACGCGCATCGACCGTATTGCCCGTGTCGATGTCGTGAGCCGTGACGAGGCGACCGGGCAGGAGCGGCACATCGAGATCAAGGCGTACGGCGGCTCCGGGCGAGGCGAGGATCTATGGCTGGAGCCTGCCCAGATCGAGGTACTCGAGTCAGTCCCGAATCCGCACCTGTACATCGTCACGAACGTGCGTTCGCCGGAACCTGGTTCCGTCCGGATCCTGGATCTGACCGGCGACGAGCTACGGGAGCGTCTTGCTGTGAAGCGACCGAAGGCGTACTTCGAGGTCCCACTGCCGACCTCGATGTACGACAAGATGCTTGCGAAGGCGGACCCTCTTCCCGACTTCGCCACGGACTGAGATCCGCAACCCGGCCCGAATAAGGGGCTGCCACCTACGTTCGTCACCTGTATGAGCGCCCGACCACCTGGACGCCTCCTGCGAACTAGCGCTCAACAAGTTCTAGGCTGGAACCACCGGACCACCACTCAGGAGGCATCGCATGACCAGCACTGTTCCCACCCTGTCCTTCCACGACGGCAACTCCGTCCCTCAGCTCGGCTACGGCGTGTGGCAGGTCGAGGACGACGTCGCCGCCGACGTCGTCGTGCAGGCCATCGAGGCCGGCTACCGACACATCGACACCGCCGCCGGCTACGAGAACGAGGGCGGTGTGGGCCGCGCCGTGAAGGAGTCCGGCATCGCCCGCGAGGACCTGTTCATCACCACCAAGCTCGCCAACGGCGACCAGGGTTTCGACTCCGCGAAGAAGGCACTGGAGGACTCTCTCCAGAAGCTCGACATGGACTATGTGGACCTGTACCTGATCCACTGGGCCAGCCCTCAGCGCGGCAAGTACCTGGAGTCCTGGAAGGCCCTCATCGAGCTGCAGAAGGAGGGGAAGGCCAAGTCGATCGGCGTCTCCAACTTCCCGATCGAGCAGCTGGAGGAGATCATCTCCGAGACCGGTGTGGTGCCGGTGATGCACCAGATCGAACTGCACCCGGAGTTCCAACAGGGCGAGCTGCGCGCCTACCACGCCAAGCACGACATCGTCACCGAGGCGTGGAGCCCGCTGGGCCAGGGTGGCGACATCCTGAAGAACCCCGTGATCACCGAGATCGCGAAGGCCCACGACGCCGACCCCGGCCAGGTGATCATCGCCTGGCACCTGGCCATCGGCAACGTGGTGATCCCCAAGTCCGTGACCCCCGAGCGGATCGTCTCCAACTTCGCCTCGGTCGAGCTCGACCTCTCCAGCGAGGAGATCGAGAAGATCAACGGCCTGGACAACCCCGATGGCCGCATCGGCGCCGACCCCGCGAACCCCGGGTTCTGATCACGATCCCGCACTGACCGGTCCATCCGACTGGTCCGGTGCACGCAGCGGCGTCGGCGCCAGAGCGTCGGCGCCGCTGCTGCGTGGGGGTCAGAACGGGCGCTGCTCTCCCAGCCGCGTGCGCAGGAACTCCCGCTGCACATCCAGAGAGCGGGCAGCACCGCCGAGGACCTCGTTCTCGATGCGGTCCACGCCGTCGTTGAGAGCGGCCAGCTGCTCGTCGATCGCCTGCAGGTTCTGCAGCGCCTGCTGCTGGGAGCCCGGGGTGAACGAGGACAGGAAGCCCACGTTGTCCTCCACTGCGCCCAGCAGCTCCGGCACGTACCGGGTGCTCATGCCCTCCAGCAGCATCACGTCCTCGTCGTAGGGGCGGCGGGACTGCACCACCTCGGTGCGCATCAGTGCGTCGATCCGCACCAGCAGCGCATCGGCGCGAGCCAGCACGGGCCGAGCCGCGTGGGGCGTGGAGCGGCGGTTCAGCTCCGCGATCCGACGACGCTGCTTCATGGCGGTGCTGACAGCACCCTCGAGCAGGGCGCGCGTGCCCTCGGGCACCGCCGCACTCACCGCGCGCAAGGGCTGCTGAGCTGGTCGACGGTTGCGCAGCAGGTAGGCACTGCCCCCGGCCACGGCGGCTCCGACGGCGACCGCGCCCAGAGCGGGCCCGATCAGGCCGGTGCCACCGACCAGGCTGCCGAAGCCGAACAGCAGGAACGTGCCAAGGGACACGATGCCGCCGAAAAAGATCGGGACGTCCCGGGTGAGCCACTTGCCGCGACGGCGAGGCATCGCCATCCCACGACCGGTCGGCGGGAACACCTTTCCCTCCAGGGGGCCGGGTGCGTGGGCAGGGGGGATCCGACGGCCCTGCCTGAGCTGGTGGCTGAGCCGCGACGAGACCGGTGGCCTGCGCTGCATGGGCGGACGTTCCCCTTCCTGGCCGAGGCCCGACGGATAGCGGGTGGCGTGCTCGGCCATGTCCAGGCTACGACCACAATCCGAAACAGTCCTGGGGGTTGACCCCCGTTCTCCTGGCAGTGGAGCATGGCGTGAGGTCATGTACCGTCAGTCGGCGTACGTGGGCCCCCGGGAGGTTCGATGCCTATGGGTGCTCCCACAGCGCGGAGATCGGCAGGCCCCACACCTGCTCCGTGAGCTGGCGTGTCTCCTCGGTGAGGCCGAGGACGGCACCGCCGAGGAAGCGATCGCCCAGCCTCTGCGCCAATGCCCGGATCCCGCGGGAGTGCTCGGCTCGGAACGTCGAGGAGGCCTTCACCTCGATCAGGAACACGCGGCCATCGGCGAACTCGATCACCACGTCCACCTCCAGGCCATCGCGATCACGGAAGTGGAACAGCTCGAACTCCTCGGCCGACCAGCCCCTCTGAGCCATCAGCTGGGCGACCACGAAGGCCTCGAGCTGCGCACCCAGCAGCGGTGCCGCCGTGAGCGTCGAGAGCTGCGCGGCTCGCAGCTTCGACAGTCGCGTGGCCAGACCGGAGTCGGCCACCGCCACCTTGTGCCTGCCTACTTCCCTCTTGGTGAGGTTCGCCCGCCAGGGCGGCAGGTCGTGCGTGAGGTACATCGTCGACAGGGCGTTCAGGTATCCCGCGACCGATGACCGTGGGATCGACAACTCGTCGGACAGTCGCGCCTGCACCAGCTCCCCGCCCTGGTTCGCAGCCACCATGCGCAGCACAGCATCCAGCCGATCGCTCGACAGGCCCCGGGAGACATCCGCGACGTCGCGGGTGATCACCCGGTCCAGATAGCTGTCGAACCAGGTGCCGTGGAGCCTGACCGGGAGGCGCTGGATCTCGGGGTAACCGCCGCGAAGGATCGCCTGGACGTACTGCTCCCTCGACCATCCGTGCCCAGCCCCGGTGAGGGCCCCGTTCGTGGTGCGGACCCAGTGGGCGAAGTCCTCCTTCCGGCCGGCGAGCTCCCCCTGGCTGAGGCCGAACAGATCAAGAGTGACAGCGCGACCGGCCAGCGAGTCAGGCGACCGCGACAGGCGCAGCAGGTCGGAGGATCCGGTGATCAGGAACCGTCCGGGACGGCGGTCCGCATCGATCGCCGACTTGATGCCCAGCAGTACCGATGGTTCGCGCTGGACCTCATCGATCACCAGGAGCCCCTCGCCGGCCTGCCGTACGAAGGCGCGCGGATCCAACCGGGCCGATTCCCGCACGTCGTCGTCGTCGAAGCTCACCGCCACATGCGGGCGGGACCCGGCGACCATCGACGCCAACGTGCTCTTCCCGACCTGCCGGGCACCCTGGATCACGACAGCAGGGAAGTGTGCGAGGAGATCCTCCGCCTGAGGGAGAAGGTTCCGCGTGATCAGCGATGTCATGGATCCAGACTAGCCGCGACCGGCGTTTCGCGACAGGTCTTGCCGGACGTTCGCGACATCCCCGTCGGACGTTCGCGGTACCTCTTGCCGGACGTTCGCGACACCCCGGTCGGACGTTCGCGACGCCCGAACCGGCGTTTCGCGACCCATCCCTGCCCGATCCATCCCGGTTCAGGCGCACCAGCCGCCTCACCCCCGCGCGAGCAGCTCCGCGATCTGCGGGTGCCCCGCCTCGTACCCCTCCAGCAGCAGGCGCCCCAACTCCGGGGAGCTCACCAGCGGGTGTGTGGCGAAGCCGCGCCAGGCGGCATCGCGGGACCCGGTCACGGCGGCCTCCATGATCAGCCGCTCGGAGGAGCGCAGTGCGGCCATCATGCCCAGCCGGCCCAGCTCCAGCGGTGCCACGGGCAGCGGGTGCACCCCGTCGCCGTCCACCACGCACAGCACCTCGAGCACCGTCTCGGCGGGCAGTTCGGGCACGATGCGTTCGGAGGCGGGGGCGTCCTCGCGGCCGGCGCCGATGTTGCCCACGTTCAGGATCATCCGTTCGGGGCGCCCGGTGGCGATCGCGGTCATCAGGCGCAGCGCCACCTCCTGGTAGCCGCCGCCGGCGACGTCCTCCTCGCGGCGCTCCTCGTCGCGGGACTCGGCCATGTAGGTGGCCTCCCGTTCGTGCAGCGTGCCGCGCCACAGCTCCAGGGGAGAGGAGCAGCATGCCTCCTCGCCGGCCGCGTAGAAGTCCCCCTGCTGCTTGGCCAAGAACTCCCCGCGGGTGGTCGCGGTGGCGGTGATCCGCTCGATGGCGGAGGTGGTGTGCAGGTAGTAGTACAGGTACTCGTTGGGCAGGGCGCCGTCGGCCCGCACCCAGTCCTTGCCGATCAGTCGGGCCTCTTCGATCTCCTCGAGGGCGTCGTCGTCAGCCAGCAGGCCCGGCACGCGGTCCTCGCCGTCGATCCGCACGGATCGCAGCCAGCCCAGGTGGTTCAGGCCCACGTAGTCCACCTCGGCCACGGGGGCGCCGGTGGCCGGGTCGTCGGCCACCACGTCCACGCCCAGCAGGCGGCCCACGCGGCGCACCAGTCCGATCGGGGTGTCGCAGATGCCCACCACGCGGTCGCCCAGCACGGTGCGCATCGCCTCGGTGACGATCCCGGCGGGGTTGGTGAAGTTGATGACCCACGCCCCCGGTGCGGCCTCGGCCACGGTGCGGGCGATCTCCAGGGCCACCGGGATGGTGCGCAGCGCGTACGCGAGGCCGCCGGGGCCGATGGTCTCCTGGCCCAGCAGCCCCAGGTTCAGCGCCACCCGCTCATCGACCGTTCGGGCCTCCGCGCCACCCACCCGTACGGCGCTGAACACGAAGTCGGCGCCGGCCACGGCCTCGCGCAGGTCCGTGGTGACCACCAGGCGCGGCAGGGCGGCGGGGCGGCCGTCGGCGCCGCCTCGCACCCGCCCGGCGGCCTGCAGCTCGGCGCCCATGGACTCGATCACGGCGGTGATGGTGCGCAGGCGGGACTCGTCGATGTCGTGCAGGGCCACCTCGTCCACGGTGAGCCCGGTGGCGCCGGTGGCGACCGCTTCGTACACCAGGGGCACGCGGAACCCGCCCCCGCCCAGGATGGTGAGCTTCATGGCAGCAGGACCTCCAGATCCTCGTCGTCAGGCAGGGACAGTTGATCGGCGGTGAGCGGGCGGTCGGTGACCAGGCCGGTGAAGCGGGACAGGGGGGCCACCTCGAGGAATCCCGAGCCGGGGAACTTGTCGTGGTCGGCCAGCAGGTAGGCGCGGGCGCTCACGTCCAGCAGCCCGCGCTTGACGGAGACCTCGCTGGGGGTGGAGTCCAGCACGGTGCCGTCGGCCCGCACCCCAGAGGTGCCCAGGAAGGCGGAATCGACCCGCACCTGCCTCAGGGCCGATTCGGTGAGCGTGCCCACCAGGGACTGGTAGTTGGGGCGCAGCAGCCCACCGAGCACCAGGATGTCGATCCCAGGAGCGTCGGCCAGGGCCCGCACCACCGCGAGGGAGGCGGTGACCACGGTCAGTGAGCGGCTCGTCAGCAGCGGGCACATGGCCGCCACGGTGGTGCCGATGTCCAGGGCGATCACGTCACCGTCCGCGATCAGCGCCGCGGCACGCTCGGCGATGAGGCGCTTGGACTCCGGTGCGCTGGCGGCCACGTGCTCGAAGGGGCGGGCGTCGGGCTCCGGCCGCACGCTGCCGCGCACCGTGCAGGCGCCGCCGCGCACGCGCCGCAGCAGGCCGCCTGCGGCCAGCTGCTCGAGGTCGCGGCGGATCGTGGCCTCGGAGACGGAGAGCATGCTGCTGAGCTCGCCCACCGAGACGGTGCCCCGGCGGCGCACGGCGGCGACGATGCCCGCGTGACGCTCCTCGACCAGCATGCTCGAACCGTAGCACCGATCACGCAGCTCCGAGCAGGTTCGCGCAAGGACGATCGAAAGGGTGCAGAGTTGTGCAGATTGTGCGACGATGGTCGCCCACGTCACAGCACTGTCGCTGTTCATGACCTCCAGGAGGACCCCATGCGCCGCCGCACCTTCCTCGGCTCCACTGCTGCCCTGGGCTCGATTGGCCTCGTTGCCGCCTGCGCCCCCGGATCCGATACGGGAGGGGGCAGCGGAGGCACCGACGGCGGCGGCTCCGGCCCCGCTGCCGACGAGATCGAGACCGACGTCGACGCAATGGGCGAGGTCACCCTGCGCATGTGGGACCAAGAGGTGCGCGGCGCCCAGAACGACGCCATCGAGGCGCTCATCCAGAGCTTCCAGGACGAGCACCCCAACATCACCATTGACCGCCTCTCGCAGTCCTTCGACGACCTCCAGCAGCAGACGGGCCTGGCCCTCTCGGGCAACGACGTGCCCGACGTGCTGCAGGTCAACAACGCGCGCGGCGACATGGGCACCTTCGTGGAGGCCGGCCAGCTCACCGACCTCACCGGCTACGCCGAGGCCTACGGCTGGACCGACCGCTTCAGCGAGTCCGTGCTGCGCAAGATGATGTACTCCCCGGACGGCGTCACCTTCGGCGAGGGTTCCCTGTGGGGCCTGCCGCAGACGGGTGAGGTGTGCGGTATCTACTACAACGCCGCCAAGCTCGAGGAGCTGGGCGCCGAGCCCCCTACCACCTGGGACGAGCTGTTCTCGCTGGTGCAGACGGCCCTGGACGCCGGCGAGCTGCCCATCAAGCTGGGCAACCTCGAGCAGTGGCCAGCACTGCACGTGTTCGGCCCCTTGCAGGCCCAGTTCGTGCCCAGCGAGGAGATCGTCACCCTGGGCATGGGCAACGCCGGCGCCGAGTGGACCAGCGACGCCAACCTCGAGGCCCTCACCAAGCTCGCTGAATGGGGCACCGGCGGCGCCCTGGGCGACTCCCCGAACGGCCTGGCGTACGACACCGCCTGGCCCGAGTTCACCGAGGGCGACGGCGTGCTGCTGATCGGCGGCTCCTGGCTGGGACCGGACATGGAGGGTGTGATGGGGGAGGACCTGCGGTTCATGGCCCCGCCGCCCGGGGCCGACGGTAAGGTCGCCACCACCGGCGGCACCGGCCTGCCCTTCTCCATCCCCGCCAATGCCGCCAACCCCGATGCCGCCGCCGCGTTCATCGACTACATCACCAGCGACACCGCGATGGAGCTGATCGCCGAGAACGGCGGCATGCCCGTGAACCGCACCGCCGAGCTCGCCCCGGACAGCGGCGTCAACAAGGACATCTATGAGGCCTTCGACGCGGTCTCCACCGAGGGTGTGCTGCTGCCGTACCTGGACTACGCCACCCCGTCCTTCGCCGATACGGCTGGATCCACCCTGCAGCAGGTGATCGGCGGGCAGGTTGAACCGGCCGCCGCCGCCGAGCAGCTGCAGACCGACTACGGCGACTTCACCTCCGAGGGCTGAGATGACCGCCATCGCCAGTGCCCGGGCATCCCGGGAAGGAACGGGCGCCGACGGGCCCGGCGGCCACGGCGACGGCCCGGGCGGCTCGGGCGGCGCCGGACGCTCGGGCGGCGGGGATCGCTCCGGGCTTGGCCGCGTCGGCGGTACCACCGGGCCCCCGTCGGCCGTGGTGCGCGGCCGGTGGACGCCCTACTTTTTCATCCTGCCGGCGTTCCTGGTGTACGGGGCGTTCTCGCTGTACCCGCTGCTGCGGGCCGCCCAGTTCTCGCTGTACGAGTGGTCCGGCTTCGGGGCCTCCACCTTCGTGGGCCTGGACAACTACATCGCCCTGGCCGCTGACCCGGACTTCCGGGCCGCCATCGTCAACGCCCTGGTGCTGATCCTGTTTTACGCGGTGCTGCCGCTGATCGTCGGACTGGTGCTGGCGGCCATCCTGCGGCGCGGGCAGGTGCGCGGCATGGGCTTCTTCCGGACCGTGATCTTCCTGCCCCAAGTGATCGCCCTGGTGGTCGTGGCCGTGGCCTGGCGGCACATCTACGCCCCCAGCGGCCCGCTGAACCAGGGGCTGCGGGCCGTGGGCCTGGACCAGTTGGCTCGCGGCTGGCTGGGTGATCCCGATGCGGCCCTGCCGGCGGTCGGCTTCATCGGCACCTGGCTGCAGATGGGCCTCGTGATGCTGCTGCTGCTCGCCGGCATGAGCCGCATCCCCGACGAGCAGTACGAGGCCGCCCGCCTGGACGGCGCCGGGCCGATCCAGGAGTTCTTCGCGATCACCCTGCCCTCGGTGCGCGGGGAGATCGTGGTGAGCCTGGTGCTGACCATCATCGCCGCGCTGAAGACTTTCGACCTGGTGTACATGACCACCTCCGGCGGCCCCGGCAACGCCACCACCGTGCCCAGCTACGAGGTGTACGACCGTGCCTTCCAGCTGCGCGAGGTGGGCTCGGCTAGCGCCGTTGCCATCGTGCTGACCCTCCTGGTGTTCTCCATCAACCTGGTGGTCACCCGCATCGGGGAGCGTGAGTCATGAGGGTCTCCAAGGCCGAGACGACCATGAACTACGTGGTCCTGGTGCTGTTCGCCCTGTTCGCACTCACCCCGATCATCACCATTCTCACCACCGCCGTGTCCCCGAGGATCGGGGCCGAGCCCGGCTTCCACCCCGAGAACTTCGTGGAGGCCTGGGAGGTGGGTGGCTTCGGCGACTCCCTGTGGAACTCGCTGATCGTGGCCGCGATCGTGGTGAGCTGCGCCCTGGCGCTGTCGGTGCTGTCCGGCTACGCCTTCGGCACCATGCGATTCCGCGGCTCCACCGTGCTTTTCTACCTGTTCCTGCTGGGGCTGATGATCCCCGCCGAGGCCACCGTGATCCCCCTGTTCTTCGACCTGCGCAGCCTGGGCCTGACGGGCACCTACCTGGCCATCGCCCTTCCGCAGATCGCCCAGTCCGTCGCCTTCGGCACCTTTTGGCTGCGCGCCCAGTTCCGCTCCATGCCCGAGAGCCTGATGGAGGCTGCCGCACTCGACGGCGCCGGTCCCGTCAAGGCCCTCACCCGGGTGCTGGTGCCGGCCTCCATCCCGGCACTGACCACCCTCACGGTGCTGGTGTTCATGTGGACGTGGAACGAGTTCCTGATCGCCCTGGTGATGACCCCCAGCGGTCAGCGCCGCACCGCCCCGCTCGGTCTGGCGAACTTCCAGGGCCAGTACACCTCCGAGATCGCCCTGCTCTCCGCCGGCGCCGTCATCGTGGCGCTGCCCATGGTGATCCTGTTCCTGTTCCTCCAGCGTCACTTCATCCGCGGCATGCTCGAAGGAGCCACCAAGTCATGACCGACCCCCTCGACCCCGCAGCCGACCCCGCACTCGGGAGCGGCGAAGACCCGACTGCTCCCTTCGGCGACCGGCCCGATCACGTCGCCCCCGCCTGCGGCGCCGAGCCCGCGCCCGCGGGCGATCGTCCCCAGCGCACCGACCCCACCCCGTCGGCCCCCTGCGGGGACTGGGACCCCCTGGCCGAAAAGCGCACACACGAGGACCCGCCGCTGGACGTGCTGCTCTCGGGCACCGTCTTCTTCGACATCGTGTTCACCGGCCTGGAGCGCCTGCCCGCACCGGGCGAGGAGCTGTGGAGCAAGGGCATGGGCTCCAGCCCTGGCGGCATCGCCAACCTCGCCACCGCCGCCGCCCGCCTGGGCCTGCGCACCGGCCTGGTGGCGGGCTTCGGTGACGACGCCTACGCCGACTGGATGTGGCAGACCATGGCTAAGGAGGAGGGCATCGACCTCAGCGCCTCCCGCCGCTTCCCCGACTTCCACTCCCCGCTGACCGTCTCCATCGCCGCCCACGGCGACCGCGCCATGGTCACCCACGGCCACGACCTGCCCGAACCTCTCTCATCGCTGATCGCCAAGGCCCCCAAGGCCCGCGCCGCCGTGGTGGACCTGGCCGGGGAGACCAGCTGGTGGGCGGCCCTGGCCCAGGGCGGCTCCAAGGTGTTCGCCGACATCGGCTTTGACGAGACCGGCCGCTGGGACAAGGGTGACCTCGCACCGCTGGTGCACTGCCACGCCTTCACCCCCAACGCCGTCGAGGCCATGGCCTACACCCGCACCGACAGTCCCGACCGGGCCGTGCGGGCGCTCGCCGAACTCGTGCCGCTGGCTGTGGTCACCGACGGCGAGGCCGGCTCCTACGCCATCGACGGCTCCACCGGCGAGGAGGCCTACTGCCCGGCCGTGCCCGTGACCGCCATGGACACCACCGGCGCGGGCGACGTGTTCGCCGCCGCCCTGGTGCTGGGCACCCTCGCGGAATGGCCCCTGGTAGAGAGGCTGAAGTTCGCCTCCCTGTGCTCGGCCCTGGCCGTGCAGCAGTTCGGCGGGTCCCTGGCCGCCCCCGGCTGGGGCGACATCACCGACTGGTGGCGATCCCTCAGCTCCGCAGCAGATTCCGGGGACCTGCGCGCAGCCTTCACCCGCGACGGCTACCGCTTCCTGGACGACGTGGTGCCCACCCACCAGGTGCTGGGCCGCCGCCGCGCCCAGGGAACCTTCGCCCTCGGCTCCGACGCCGGGCAGCACTGAGCGGACTGCGGATGCGGGCCACGACCATGCCAGCCCTGGCGCAGGACGCCGCGACCACGCACGTCCGTGAACCCCAGGCCATGACGCCCGCGAGAGGAGCCGAACTGCTGCTTCAGCGATCCGATGCAGTGGCCCGACTTCACTCGCACCTGCCCTAGGAGGTCGACACAGCAGCACGCCACCGCGCAGCCAGATCATCGCACCGCAGTGGAAGTACGCTCGTACGCAGGAGAACCAGGTCGAGGAGGACCGATGAACTCTCAGCCCACCAGCACTGCCCACCCCACCACCGCCGTCAGGGCCGTCCACGCGTATGCGACATCGACCGGTGCGCCGCCTGGCGCCTCCGCGTCGGCCCGCGCCTCCCGTTCGTTCCGACCCAGTCGCCGCAGCCTGCTGCGCGGTGGTGCGGCGCTCACACTGGCCAGCGGCGTCGCCACCCTCGGCAACCTCACCCTCAGTCCCGCCGAGAAGGCACTCGCCGACGGCACCGTCGATCTGGACCTGCTGTACATCGGCGCCCACCCGGACGACGAGGCGTGGGCGCTGGCGGCCTTCGGCCAGTGGAACGAGTATCACGATCAGCAGGCCGGCGTCATCACGATCACCCGTGGTGAGGGCGGTGGCAACGCCGTGGGCCTCGAGGAGGGCCCCGCGCTGGGCATGATCCGCGAGGCGGAGGAGCGCACCGCCGTGGGCATCGCCGGCATCGAACACGTGTTCAACCTCGACGCCGTGGACTTCTACTACACGCTGTCCGCACCGCTGTCGCGGCAGGTCTGGGGCGACCGCGCCGTTCTCAGCCGCATCATCCGGGTCATCCGCGCCACCCGGCCCGAGGTCATCGTCACCATGAACCCCTCCGCCGTGGAGGGCAACCACGGCAACCACCAGCAGGCCGCGATGTATGCGGTGGAGGCGTACCTGTTGGCGGGACGCGACGACGTGTTCCCCGAGCACTTCGAGGAGGGCCTGCGCCCCTTCGCCCCCGCGAGGATCCTGCGCTCGGGCTCCAACGGCAAGGGTGCCAATGGCCCCGATGCCGTGGAACAGGGGTACAAGCCCGATGTGCCCAGCGACGTGGTGTTCGGAGCCTGGAACGGCACAGAGAGCCGGCTTCACGGCAAGCGCTGGAGCGAGCTGCTGGACGAGTCGATCCACACCTACGCCACCCAGGGCTGGCACTCCCGGCCACCGTCGTCGACGGATCCGGCGCAGATCCGCACCGCCTGGTTCACCCTCATCGACTCCCGCACCCCCCTGGTGGACGCCACCAGTGGGGACGAGGCCGCTCTGCGCGGAGCGACCCTCCCGATTCGTGGCGGGCTGCCGCTGGGGACGCGGCTGGAGGTCAGCAGCGACCGCTTCGCCGTGCTGCCTGGGGAGGACTTCACGGTGGAGGTCACCGCCCGCGCGGTGAACTCCGCGATTCCCAAGGCCCGCGTGGAGCTCGAGGTGCCCGAGGGCTGGTCTGTCGACGGCGACGGCGCCATCGGCACCATCGCCGCCAAGCGCTCGACGACGGCCACCTTCACCCTCACGCCACCGGCGGACGCCGCCACCGGTGAGGCCGTGCTGCTGCGCGCCGTACTGCACTCGAACAAGGGCAGCGGTCACAACGTGCTCCCGCTGCGGGTGGCCGGGCCGGTCGAGGCCGGCCTCGCCGACAGGGACGAGATCGCACAGTTCCTCGAATGGACCGAGCAGCTGGGCATGCAGCGACTCGATGCGCTGGTTCCCACGCGCCGCTCCCTGGGCTCCGGCCTGTCCGAGGAGTTCGAGCTGGTGGTGCGGAACTTCTCGACCACCGCCAGTTCCGCGGAGGTGGAGATCGACTCGCCCCCGGGCATCATGGTCACCCCGCGCACTCTGCAGGTCGAAGCGATCCCGGCGGGCGACCAGAAGGTGGTGACGGTGACGATCGAGAACACCGATCCGTCCCTGCCCACCGCCAATCGGGCGCCCAACGGCGGCGTGTACCCCGTGGACGTGCGGGCCACCAGCTCCGGCATCACGGCTACCCGTGAGCAGGGTCTGCACCTGGTGCCCCGCCTGGTCGCCTCGCCCAGCGACGGGGTCGAGGTCGACGCCCAGCGCGGCACCGGGGAGTACCCTGACGATCCGATCGACATCGGCACCCTGTGGGAGGGACAGCCCGTCGAACCGGCCGATGCCGGCGGATGCACGTGGGTGACCTACGACGACGAGGCGATCCATGTGTTCGTGCACGTGGTCGATGACGTGCTCGGTGCCGTGCTGCCGGTGGAGGACAACAAACAGCGCTTCCGCACTGACTCAATCGAGATCATGATCGATCCGCGCGGCGACTCCGACCACACCGCCACGACGTTCATCCTGGGCGTGCTGCCGCAAACGCTCGATGCCGACGGCTCCTTCGCCGGCCCGGCCGCGGGCCGCGACCACGACGGCCACCAGGGACCGATCGGGACCACCGCCCCCAGCGTGCAGGTCGCCTCCCATGTGCGCGAGCCGTACGACGGGTACGACATCGAGGTCACCATCCCCTTCGCGGAACTTCCCAACGGGATCGACCCGGCCCGCATGGGCTTCAACGTCGTGGCCTACGACTCCGACACCCAGGACAAGACCGGCCAGTCCCGCATCGGTTGGTCCACCTTCCCGGGTGTGCAGGCAGATCCCTACCGGTGGGGTGTGCTGGAGCTGCCGGAGCTGGACAGCTCGCCGTCCGCCCCGGAGGATCCCGTCATCCCCGATACCGGGGCGCGCTCAGTGGAGTCCCCGCAGTCGATCATCCAGTCCTCCCAGGACGGCGTGGGCCTCGGAGGGTATCCGGCCTTGCCTGCGGGAACACTGCGGATCACGGAGGCGGTCCAGGACGGCGCCACGGTGCGTGCCACGGTTAGGGCCGGGCAGGGCGGCACCCTGCGGGCGTACCTGTGGGACGGTGAGGCGATCGTGGGCACCGCCGAAGCGGCGGAGATCGGCTCCGGCACCCGCGACATCATTTTGCCGGTGACGGGCGAAGTGTCTGATGGGACTTCGCTGGTGCTGGTCGTGTCCTTGGAGAACGAGGAGGGCAACGCCGCCGCCAGCCGTGCTGTCTGAGCAGTTCCTTGCGGGGAGGCTGCGTGCAGGACCAGCGGTCCCGGGTGGAGTCCCCTTTTCGCACACGGGGCCGCCTGTGCGCAGTCGCCCATCCGCCCGCCGGTCCGGTTATGCACTGGCCCGTGACCTGCAGAGATTTGATGACGCCAGGCCCGCTCAGCCGGCCGGCGTGCCCGGTCCCCGCAGCAGCACGCCGCCGTCCACCGGCAGGGTGTGCCCGGTGATCCAGGCGGCGTCGTCCGAGGCCAGGAAGGCGACAGCGGAGGCGATGTCCTCCGGTTCGCCCACTCGGCCCAGCGGGTACATGGGGCGCATGGAGTTCGCGTCCCGGCCGGACTCGCCCCACACGCGGGTGCGCACGGTCCCGGGGGCCACGGCGTTGACCCTGATCTGCTCGGGGGCCAGATCCGCGGCGAGGTTCTGGGTCAGCGAGATCAGCCCGGCCTTCGCCGCGGAGTACGGCTCCCCGCCGAAGGCCATCAGCGCGTTCACGGAGGACACGCTGACCACCGCGGCGTGCTCGCTGCGGCGCAGGTGGGGCAGCACCGCACGGGTCACCCGCACCGCGCCCATCAGGTTCCAGTCCAGCATCCGCAGCCAGGTGGCGTCGTCGAGGTCCTCGAAGGCAGGTCCCTCGGTGTCGTCACCGCCGGCCACGTTGGCCACCACGTCCAGTCCGCCCAGTGCCTCAGCGACCTCTGCGACCGCGGACTCCACCGACTGGGCCTCCATCATGTCCATGCGCACCGCCAGGTGCGCACCGGCCTGCACCGCGGGCAGCGACTCTGCTGTGGCCCGTGCCGCGTCGTCCTCCAGATCCGCGATCGCCACGTGGGCACCCTCGCGCGCGAAGCGGGCCGCGCAGGCGGCACCGATGCCGTGGGCACCACCCACCACCAGGACCCGTCGGCCCTCGAACCTGCCTGCCATCTCTTTCCTCCCGTTCACCTGGCGAACAGCTCCACGAAGCCCAGCAGCACCCCCGCGGGGGCACCCGCCTCCACCTTCTGGACCTCCTCGATCAGGGTCTCCGTCTCCTCCGGGGCGAAGTAGCCGGCCTCCCGGTAGATGCGGATCCGCTGCACCAGGCCCGGCACGTCCAGCTCCGGGTGGAACTGGGTGGCGTACTGGCGGGTGCCGATGCGGAACATCTGCACCGGGGCCGTCTTCGAGCTGGCCAGGCACACGGCGTGCTCGGGCAGGGCCCGCACCCCCTCCTTGTGGCCCACGAACGCGGTGAACCAGTCGGGCAGGTTCGCGGCCTGCACCAGTCGGTCGCGCCGTCCCTCCTCGGTCAGAAGCACCGTCACCGAGCCCACCGGTTCGGCGTGGGTGCGGTCCACCACCGCGCCCTGGTGCACGCCCAGGGTCCCCACCCCGTAGCAGGCACCCAGGAAGGGGACGTCGTGCTCGATCACCCGGTCCAGCAGACCCTGCAGATCACCCTCCACGCGGTGCTGGAGCTCGGACTTCTCGTCCTCGGGATCAGAGGTGTTGAAGGGGCTGCCGCCCACGATCACCCCGGAGAACTCCTCCAGGTCCAGCTGCGGCAGCGGCCTCGCTTCCAGGCGCACGCGGACCAGTTCGTCCTCGCGCAGGTCGGCGAAACGACGGAACGCCTCGTACTCGGCGTCGGCGGCCTCGTCCTCAGGTCGGGTGGCCAACAGCAGGAACGGTCTCATCTGCGCATCGTAACCGCAGGCAGACCGCCTGATTCACAGTTCCGGTCGGAAAGCTTGGCCGTCCCGGTGCTCAGCTGTGTGCTGCTCCCGGCTGCTCAGCCCCGCGCAGTCCCCGTAGCGGCATCGACCGGGGGCTCCTGCGCGAGCTCCCGCTGCGCCTCCCCGTCCGCATCCCCACGGGTCTCCCGCCCGCCCAGCCACGCGATCGCACCGAGGGCGAGCACCGCCCCGGTCGGGCCGAACGCCCAGCCGAAGCCCAGCCACCCCGCTACGAAGCCGGTCACCACCGGCCCCAGGATCGCCCCCAGGTCCTGCGCCATCTGGAAGCTGGTCAGGGTGGAGCCGCCCGAGCGGTTCGAGCCGACCACGTCGGCCACCACCACCTGCTGGGCGGGGGCGAGCATGCCGGCGCCCACGCCCGCCACCACGGACATCGCGCACAGCCACGGCGTGGTGGGCACCAGACCCATCACCCCGGTGCCCAGTGCGCACACCGCCAGGCCGCCCAGCAGCAGGGGCCTGCGCCCCCAGGAGTCCACCAGTCGGCCCGCCACCAGCAGCGAGGCGGCGTTGGCGGCCGCGAACACGGTCATCACGATGCCGGTGACCGCATCGGTCAGGTGCGCGATGGAGCCGACGAACAGCGGTACCAGCGACATGCGTGCCCCGAAGTTCGCCCACCCGTTGGCGAAGGCGCCCACGATCACGGCACGGAACGCGGAGTCGCGCCAGGCCTCCCGTACCCCCAGCGGCGGGTCCTCCGGGCCGGTGCGGGCCGGGCGCAGATCCGCACCGGCCAGGAACACCGCTACCACCGTGGCCGCGATCAGCAGCGCGACCGCGTACACCAGGAACGGCGCCCGGTACCCCCAGCCCGCCAGCAGGGACCCCAGGGCAGGACCGGCGATCCCGCCGAACAGGAACGCCGAGCCGTACAGGGAGGACGCCCGGCCCCGGGCCAGGGGCGGCGTGAGCCGCACCAGCAGCGCCATCGCGGAGACCGTGAACAGGGTCGAGCCGATGCCGCCCAGGCCGCGCATCACCAACAGTTGCAGGTAGCTCTGCGCGAAGGCGGCGGCTCCGGTGGACAGCGCCACGATCAGCAGACCGGCCACGTACATGCGGCGCTCGCCGAAGCGGGTGATCAGCTGCCCACCGGCCGGGGCGAACACCAGGCGCATGAACGCGAACGCGGAGACCACGGTGCTGGCCGCGGTGACGCCCACGTCGAAGCTGCGAGCATAGGCCGGCAGCACGGGGGCGATGATCCCGAAGCCGATCGCGATCACGAACGCCGCGATCACCAGCACGATGATCCCGCGCGGGATTGACGGGCGGGCAGTGTGCGGGGGCGCGACCTGCGGTAGGACGCCAGGACGGGACGGACTGGACTCGGACATCACCTCCGGTATCCGCAGCCCCAGGCATGCCATGTCGCGGCACCTCACCCGGGGGGCTCGCGGTTGCCCTCACCCGACGGGCACGGGGGCCTCTAACCTCGCGCTGCTCAGGGCCGCATCGACGACCTCCATCATGCGGGTCGCCTCGGCGAACCCTGTGTCCATCGGGTGACCTTCTGCGACGCAGCGAAGGAACTGCTAGATTTCGGCGGTGAACGCCTCGGCATATCCGGTCCCCACCCCACCCCAGGGCATGGCGGCGACATCGCGGAAATATGGGTGCTCTGGGCCGACGATGACGCGCCTGGCACCGTTGGCCGCGGTCGGGGCGGCGCCAAAGGTGTAGAGGTGGAACTCCCCGCTCGCCATGGAATCGAACCGCGCGTGGCCCTCGGTGTCGTAGAGCTCCAATCCGAGCGAGTTCGGAGTGCCTGTCGCGATACGGGAGAGATCCGCCCGGGCCACGGCACCGCTGGTCATCCTGAGCGAGAGCAGGGCGATGTCGCCGTTCGTCACCGGGCCGCGCACATCCGAGGTGGAGGCGGCATGCCCGATCGCCCCGTATGCTGGGACTGGTCGCTCGGAAAACTGGGTGTGCAGGACCGCGCTGGAGACCTCGGTGATGTCACCGGCGACGAACCGCAGTGCATCGATCGCGTGTGCACCGATGTCCAAGAGCGCCCCAGGGCCCGCTTTCCCCTGCGAGTAGCGCCAGACCGTGCGGCATTCGGGTCGGCCGCGTAGTCGGCCAGGTACCAGGCCCTGGCGGTGTGGATCTCGCCGAGCGCCCCGTCGGCCACGAGCTGCCGCATACCGGCCAAGCCGGGCAGACGACGGAACGAGAATCCCGCGCCCGTGATGCCGGGGCCTAATTGCGCAAGGTGCTGCAGGCCGCGCGCCTCCTTGAGGGAGCGGCCGATCGGCTTCTCCGCGAAGACGTGTTTGTCTGAGGCGAGACCGCGAGGAAGGACCTCGGTGTGAACCAAGTTGGGCAGGGCGACGCTCAGCACATCGACATCGGACTCGAGGATGGCATCGATCGAGTCTACGGCTCCGGTGAAGCCGTACCGCCGCGGTCTCGACGGCGAGGTCCCGGGCGGGGTCGACGATCGCGACGAGCTCGACGTCGATCGGTGTGCTCACCGCCATCATGGCATTGCGGTAGCCGAAGGCGTGAGCCTGGCCTGCCATGCCGGCGCCGATGACGGCGATGCGGAGGGGGGAGGTCATGACAACTCCTGTCGACCGAGCGGGTCACGCGGTCTGGGCGGCGCGGCCCAGTTCGTGCTCCAGGGCCTGGAGTTCAGCACCGCCGGCCATCTCCTGGGCGAGGTCCTGCAGCGTGGTCTGGTCACGGGTCATGTCAGCGACGGTGCGGCCCCGCTTCAGCAGTACGAAATGGTCCCCTACCAGGTAGGCGTGGTTCGGGTTGTGGGTGATGAGGATGACCCCGAGCCCACGTTCCCGAGCTCGCATCACGTACTTCAGCACCACCCCGGACTGGCGGACCCCGAGAGCCGCGGTAGGCTCGTCCAGGATCAGCACCCGGGCCCCGAAATACACGGCCCGTGCGATCGCGACGCATTGGCGCTCACCGCCGGACATCGTGCCGATCGGCTGATCGGCGTCGCGCACGGAGATCCCCATCTTCGCCATCTCCTCGATCACGATGCTTTTTGCCTCCTTCGTGCGGATCACCCCAAAGCGTGAGGGCTCGGATCCGAGGAAGAAGTTCCGCCACACCGGCATCAGGGGAGCGATCGCGAGGTCCTGGTACACGGTGGCGATGCCGCGGTCCAGCGCATCACGCGGGCTCGAGAACCGCACCGGCTCCCCATCGACCAGCATCTGACCCGAATCCGGGGCGTGATATCCCGACAGGGTCTTGATGAACGTCGACTTGCCGGCGCCGTTGTCACCGAGCACGCAGGTCACCTCACCTTTGCGCACCGAGCAGCTGACCTCGCGCAGGGCCGTGACGCGGCCGAAGGTCTTGGTGACCTCGCGCGCTTCGAGGACGGGAACGCTGGCGGGATCCGGTGGGGGTGTCAGGGCGGGGTTGTCGCTCATGTCGTCACCTTCAGTGCGTGCTTCTTGATGTACAGGTTGACCAGCACGGCCCCGAGCAGCACCAGGCCCAGGATCGTTCGGAAGAACTCACTGGGCAGGCCCACCAGCGGCATCCCCTGCTGGACCATCCCGAAGATGAGGGCCCCGATGGAGGCGCCGATCACCGAGCCGGCACCGCCGGTGAGCAGGCAGCCGCCGATCACGGCCGCGATGATGAAGTAGAACTCGAGGCCGATCCCCGAGGTGACCGTGGCGTTGCCGTAGCGGATGACCGTGAGGGTGCCCACCAGCCACGCGGCTGCGGCGGTGGCCATGAACAGGCCCACCCGGACCTTCATCACCGGGACGCCCACAGCGCGGGCGGCTTCGGAGTTCCCTCCGAGGGCGAAGATCCAGTTGCCCCACGTGGTTCGCAACAGCACGAATGCCCCCAGCGCGGTCAGCAGCAGCCACCACACCAGCGAGACCTGGAAGGGGCCGACGGAACTGCCGAACAGCGCGCGGGCGGAGTCGTACCCGGTGTACGAGCGGATCCCGGAGACGGTGACCTGACCGGTCAGTCGCTGGGTGACCGCGTAGTTCAGGCCCCACAGCACGAACATCATGCCGAGGGTGACGATGAAGCTGGGCAGCTTCGTTAGGTGCACCATTACGCCGTTGATCGCCCCGACGATGAGGGCGAAGGCGAGGGAGAGCAGGATCCCGAACCAGACGTTCATGTTCAGCTGGGTGACGCACAGCGCTGTCACCAGGGCGGTGGACCCCGTAAGAACTCCGGTGGAGAGGTCGAACTCACCACCGATCATCAGCAGCGCCACGGCGATCGCCATGATGCCCATGACAGCGGCGGGATCCAGGAAGTTGGCCACGCCGGCTTGTGAGGCGAACACCGGGGATATCAGCGAGAACCCGATGAAGACCAGCAGTGCGGCTCCACCGGCCCCGACTTCCGGGGTCATCAGCAGCGCGCGCAGGCGGCCGACGGCGACGAGACGATCATCCTTGTCCTCAGCCGGGGACGGCGGGGTCTGCGGCGAGCCCGCCGGTCCGGGACCCGCGGTGAGGTCGGGGGAGGCGGCCGTGCTCACCGGGTGCCCCTTTCGACGTACTCGGAGACCATCTCGACGTTCTCGGCATCGACGAAGGCCGGGCCGGTCAGCACGGGCTGGCCGCCGCCGAGGGTGTTGCCGTTGTCGTGGTACAGCACCATCATCGCGATGGGCAGGTATCCCTGCAGGTACTGCTGTTGATCGACGGTGAAGGCGATGTCACCGTCCTTGATGCCCTGCAGCACGTCGCTGTCGATGTCGAAGCTGGCCACGGTGATGTCGCGCCCGCTGGCCTGGATGCCTGCCAGGGCGGCGGTGGTGACACTGGGGTTCAGGCCCACCACGGTGTCGATCTGCTCATCGCCCATGATCGTCGACTCGACGGTGGACTGGATCCCCTGGGGGTTGTTGAGGTCCACTTGCACATTGACCACGTCCCCACCGAAGCCCGTTCCGACGCCTTCGCAGCGCTGCTCAAGGCCGACGTTGCCGGCCTCGTGGATCAGGCACACAACCTTGCCTGCGCCCTCTTCCGCGAGCCGTTCGCCGACGCGTTCCCCGGCGGCGCCCTCCGACTGCCCGAAGTGGGCGAGGGCACCGAACTCGGCTGATCTATCCTCGCCGGAGTTGATGGTGATGACGGGGATCCCTGCGGCTGTGGCGGCCTCGATGGAGGACTGGAGTGCATCGGGGTTCGCCATCGAGACGATGATCCCGTCAGGGTCGTTGGCCACCGCCGAATCGATCAGCTGCGCCTGGCGTGACCCCTCGGGGTCGCCGGTGACCTGCACGTTCACGCCGTACTGGGTGCCCGCGTCCTCGGCGCCCTTCTTGACCACGTTCCAGAAGGAACCGTCGGGGACGGAGTGGACCACGACCGCGTAGGTCAGATCGCGTTCAGCGCCGGCGATGGCGTCCCCTTCGCCGGCGCTGTCGGCGGGGGCGTTCCCGCCGGTCCCGCACGCAGAAAGGGTCAAGGCCACAGCGGCTGCCCCGACGGTGACTCTTCTGAGGGTCTTCAGCACGATGATCACATCCCTGCTCGGACGGGGCTGCCCGGCGTCCGTGCCGCGCGGCCGATCGACTCCATTGCCGACTGCCGACAGCGTGACAGAAACCACGAATCGCGTCAAGGATTTGTCAGGACAAGAAATGATAACGGCGTGGGCTGGCCCGGGCGGTGCCACGGGGCAGCCGCTCCTGGGCGTCGGCCCCTGGCACCCGGTGTGCCAGCGACGTCGCGCACAGGCGCCGTTTCCAGGCCGTCTTGCGTGGGCGCTGCCTCCGTACCGCCCCCGTGGGGACGGTGCGGGAATCAATGACAGAACAAAGCAAGGGAGGCTCTGATCGGGCTCACTCCATCAGCGCCGCTGAGCGGGCTCACTCCACCAGCGTGACCTCGAAGGAGTAACGCGAGGCGCGGTAGACGTGGTGGCCGTACTCGATCACGGTGCCGTCGTTGCCGAATACCTTGCGGTCCATGGTGAGCAGGGCCGCGCCCTCCTGCTCGTGCAGCAACTCGGCATGCTCGGCGTCGGCGGTGGTGGCGCCGATGCGCTCGTGCGCCACCGCCAGGCGGATGCCCTTGTCCCGCATCGATGCGTACAGGCCCTGCTTCTTGAGCTGCTCGCGGGTCGGGGCGATGCGCTCGGGCAGGGTGTTGCGCATAACCGCGAGCGGTTCGTCACCGGAGTAGCGCACCCGCATCAGCTCCAGCACCATCTCGCCGGGCTCCAGCAGCAGACGATCTGCGGCTTCGGGGGAGGGCCGGCCCACCCTGTACTCGAGCACCTCGGTGCGGGGGCTCTTGCCGGCACGGGCCAGATCGTCGTAGAGCGAGGTCAGCGCCACCTGGCGGCTCACCGGGGAGTCCACCACCTGGGTGCCCACCCCGCGCTTGCGCACCAGCATGCCCTTGTCCACCACCTCCTGGATACCCTGTCGCACCGTGGGGCGGGACAGGCCCAGGCGCTGGGCGAGGGCCAGCTCGTTCTCCAGGCGGGAGCCGGGGGCCAGTGTGCCCTCGCGCACTGCAGCTTCGATCCCCGCGGCCAGCTGCAGGTACAGCGGGGTGGAGGAGGAGCGGTCGATCGGCAGGGCCAGCGGCTCGTCAGCGCTGCGCACCGGGTCGCTGACGGTGGGCGCCGGGTCATTGCTGGCGGGCGCTTGGTCGTCGCCAGCGGGCGCCGGGTCGCTGCCGGCGGGCACCACCGCGCCCGATGGACGGGTGTCGGTCGTGGTCTCGTCCAGCTGTTCGCTCACGGTGCTCCTTCCGGTGCCGACGCCTCGGTGCGCGGCAGGGATGTGGATATTCTGCCTGCCACGAGCCCGGTCAGGGCCGGGGCTGCACCGAGACCGGCACGAAGCCCGGCGTGGTCAGCGCGGTCTCCGCCGCCTCGCAGGTGGTGGCGGCCAGGTAGCCGTCCCACGCGGTCGCGGAGCGCTCGGCCACGTTGGAGCCGTCCAGCACGGCGGCGATCCAGGCCTGCACCTCGGCGTCGTAGGCCGCCACGAAGCGGGGGCGGAAGTCCGCCGGGATCGCGCCGCCCCAGCTGCCGCCGGCCTTCTGGGTGGTCACCCGGGTGATGCCCATGCCGATGGTGGAGATCCCCTCCGAGCCCAGCACCTCGGTGCGCACCTCGTAGCCGGAGTCGGTGTTCACGTACAGCTCGTCGGTGACGATGCGACCGGACTCGGTGCGGAACAGCAGCAGCATCGGATCGTGCTGGCCCTCGTCGGCCCGCGGGCCCGGCAGCGGCAACACCGCCTGCACCTCGATGACCTGCTCGTCCAGGAAGTAGTGGATCGCGTCGATCTCGTGGACCGCCGAGTCGTACACCATCATCGAGTCCACAAACCCGGGCAGGGTGGTGGCGTTGCGGTGCTTGCAGTTGATCACGCTGATCTGCCCCAGCTCACCGGAGTCGATCGCGTCCTTCAGCTCCGCGTACTCCGCGTCGAAGCGGCGCATGAAGCCCACGGACACGTACCGCCCGCCCGAGGCCTTCTCCGCCTCCACCACGGCGTACGCATCCTGCGGGTTCATCGCCAACGGCTTCTCGCACAGCACCGGCTTGCGAGCCTCGATGCAGGCGATGGCCTGGTCCTTGTGGAACTTGCCGGGGCTGGCGATCAGCACCGCGTCCACGTCGTCGGCCGCGATCAGCTCCTCGGCGGTGGCCACCACGCGGCAGCCGGGCACCGAGTCGGCCAGTTCCTGGGCCTTGTCCCGGAAGTAGTCGGTGACCGCGCTGACGCGGGCGCCCTTGATGCGGGCGCTGATGCGGGCCACGTGGTCCGCGCCCATCTGGCCCACACCGATCACGCCCACGCGCACCTCGCGGGGCAGGTCTTGCCCGGCCTCGCCGCTCGCGTCGGCCGGGGCGTTCTCGACGTGCCGGTCCGCGTCCACGGGACGGAACTGCTGCTGGTTCTGGTTCATGGTGATGCCTCCTGCTGGCGGGCCGTGCCCGCCCGGTCGGTCCACGGGCCCGCCAGCCCGGTCGGTGTCACCAGGTGCCGCGCACCCAGGTCTGGTCGGGGTGGTCGGTGATGTTCCAGGCCCGCTCCGGAGCGGGACCGGCCATCACGTTGAGGTAGTACATGTCGTGCCCGGGCGCCGCCGCGCAGGGGCCGTGCCAGCCGTGCGGCACCAGCACCACGTCACCGGCGCGCACCTCGGTGAGGATGTCGATCGGCTTGTCCTGGCCGCTGGAGGTGGTCTGGTGGAAGCCGAAGCCGGGGCCGCCGCCGGGGGAGGGGGCGATCTCGTAGTAGTAGATCTCCTCCAGCTCCGACTCGGGGTGCTCCGGGTCATCGACCTGCTCGTCGTGCTTGTGCGCGGGGTAGCTGGACCAGTTGCCGCCCGGGGTGATCACCTCGCAGGCGATCAGCGAATCGCACTGGTCGAAGGAGCCCACGGTGCCGAAGTTGCGCACCTGCCGGCTCATGTTCCCGCCGCCGCGGGACTCGACGGGGACATCCTCCGCGCGGATCAGCGCCACCGGGAAGGGCCTGGTGGCCACCGCGGTGGCCAGCGCGAAGCGGCCCCCCTCGGCGCTGGAGATGCGCAGGCGGGAGCCGACGGGGGCGTACAGCACGTCGGTCGCACCGGCGAACACGTCCGTGCGGCCGCGCAGCTCGTACTCACCGGCGCCCTCACCGGCGTCGACGACGACGCGACAGCCGCCGCTGAGCGGCACCACCATCACCTCGATGCCGTCGGCCCGCCAACTCTCCTCGCCACCGGGCTGCAGGGCCAGCACCCGGATCCCGGTGTGGACCCAGCCCTCGCGGGTTCCCGGGTTCACCACCGTGTCGAAGGCGCCCTCGGCGGTGGAGCCGGCGGGCAGGTGCAGGTCCTCGTTCGGCTGCTCGGCGTTCTCTCGGGTGTTCATCGGGTGTTCCTCCTCAGCGGGTCATCCGCGGATCATCTCCACGGCGGTGGAGACCGCCGCGGTGACGTCGTCGTGATGCGGGTACAGCAGGGTGCGACCCACCACCAGGCCGCGCACGTTCGGGCGCGCCAGGGCCTGCTGCCAGGATGCCCGCACCGCTTCGGGGTCCTTGCCCACCGGGTCGCCGCCCAGGATCACGGTGGGCAGGGTGGTGGCGTCCATGACGCGCTCCATCTCCGCCACCGCGGGCAGCTTCAGCCACGTGTAGGCGCTGGTGGCGCCCAGGCCCTGCGCGATGTGGATGGAGCGGATCACGGCCTCGGGGGAGAGGTCGTTGACCACGGGCGTGCCGGGGCCGTCCGACCGGGAGCTCATGAACGGCTCCACCATCGCGATCAGCTCGTGGCGGGCCAGGTCGGTCACTGCCTGCGCACTTGCCTCCAGGGTGAAGGAGGTACGGTCGTCGTCCAGGTCGATGCGGGTGAGCATCTTGCCGCCGTCGAAGCCGGAGTCCTTGATGGCGCGGGCGTCGTAGGCGGTGAAGCGGTCCTCGATCTCCCAGGAGCCGCCCTGCAGGCCGCCCCGGTTCATCGAGGCGAACACGATCTTGTCCTCCAGGGCGCCCATCACCAGCAGGTCCTCGAGCACATCGGCGGTGCCCAGCACGCCGTCCACGCCCGGCACCGCGAGCGCCTCGCGCATGCGGTCCAGCATCTCGGTGCGGCTGGCCATCGCGCCCGGCCGGGAACCTGCGCCGAGCGCCCCACGAGCGGGGTGGTCGGCGGCGATGATCATCATGGTGCCGCCGGCGTCGCTGACCGTGTCGGCCACCGTGCGCCGCCGGCGGGAGGCTGCCAGGCGCGCGAAGCGGCCCGGATCCTCCACCCGCACGCGGGTGACGTCCTCGTAGGTGGAGACGAAATCGCTCATCACTCGCCCTGCCCGTCCTGGTCCTCGGTGACGACCACGCCGCGGTTGCGCACCGCCTCCAGCATCTCGTCGATGGTGCGGCCCTGGTTGGGGTCGCCGCCGGCGATCAGCAGGTCGATCTCCTCGCTGGTGGGCATGGCGGTGGAGCACTCCAGGCGGCTGGTCACGATCGCTCCGGCGGCGTTGCAGCGGGTCAGGATGGTCTCCAGGTCCTGGCCGGCCAGCAGGCCGTGGCACAGGGAGCCGCCGAAGCTGTCCCCGGCGCCCAGGCCGTTGATCACCTGGATCATGTTGGGGGCCACCACCACGTGCTCATCACGCGTCTTGCCCAGCACGCCCTTGGGGCCCTGCTTGACGATCGCGGTCTGCACGCCGGCCTCGAGCAGTGCGTCGGCGGCGCGCTCCGGTTCGGTCTCGCCGACGGCCACCTCGCACTCCTCCTTGTTGCCCACGGCCACCGTGGTGAACTTCAGGGCCTCGCGGTACTGCTCGCGGGCCTCGTCCTTGGAGGACCAGAACATGGGCCGGTAGTCCAGGTCGAACACGGTGTGAGCGGTGCGGCCGCGCGCCTCCAGGGCTGCCAGGTGTGCGGAGCGGCTGGGCTCCTCGGACAGCCCGGTGCCGGAGAACCAGAACAGAGGCACGTTCTTGATGGCCTCGAGGTCGAGATCCTCGGGGCGCACCTGCAGGTCAGGGGCGCTGGGCTGGCGGTAGAAGTACAGCGGGAAATCGTCCGGCGGGAAGATCTCGCACAGCGTGATGGGGGTGTTGAGGTTCGGGTCGGTGACCACGAAGCGGCCGGAGACTCCCAGGCGCTCCATCTCGCGCACCACGTAGCGGCCGAAGGGGTCATCGCCCACCCCGGTGATCACCGCGGGGGAGTGGCCGAGCCGGGCCGCGGCCACCGCCACGTTGGTGGGGCTGCCGCCCAGGAACTTGCCGAAGCTGTTGATCTCCTCGAGGCCCTTGTCGATCTCCAGCGGGTAGATGTCCACCCCGCTGCGGCCGAAGGTGATGATGTCGGGGGAGCTGCTCGTCATGGCTGCTGATGCCTCTCTGCGTCTCGTCTGCACTGCGTCTCGTTCGCGACTCGCACCCGCTACGTCCGGTGCCGTTCAGCCGGGCGGCGCCACATCTTGTCCTAACAAATGAGTGCAGAAGCGTCCGTTATCTTCACGCTAGCATGCGGGGTACTGCGCGAGAAGACCCCTTGCGGTTCCTCATCCGTGCTTGTCTCGTCGGGGCTATGCACGCACGGGCACACCTTGTACGGACATAACGTTGACAGGTGTGAAGGTATCTCGGCATGCTGGGGGCACACGTCCTCAGGCCACGCCGATCGTGCGACGGGACACCAGAGATGCCCGCCTTCGGGCCGGGCGGTTCGACCACGGAGGAACGATGAGCGACCACCTGACCGCAGACGGCTCCGCGACGCAGGGCGCCGACCGGGCCGCACCCACCGCCGCCGGCACCGTGCGGCTCACCGTCGGCCAGGCCCTGGTGCGGTTCCTCGCCGCCCAGTACGCCGAGCGCGACGGCGTCCGTGAGCGCTTCATCCCCGGCACCTTCGGCATCTTCGGCCACGGCAATGTGGCCGGCCTGGGCCAGGCCTTGCTGCAGAACGCCGTCTCCCCCACCGAGGGCGAGGACGAGATGCCCTACTACCAGGCGCGCAACGAGCAGAACATGGTGCACACCGCCGTGGCCTACGCGCGCACGAAGAACCGGATGCAGACCTTCGCCTGCACCGCCTCCATCGGCCCCGGCTCCACCAACATGGTCACCGGCGCGGCCCTGGCCACGGTGGACCGCATCCCCGTGCTGCTGCTGCCCAGCGACATCTTCGCCACCCGCACCGTGGACCCGGTGCTGCAGCAGCTCGAGGACGAGACCGGCGGGGACATCTCCGTCAACGACGCCTTCCGGCCCGTTTCCCGCTACTTCGACCGGATCTCCCGTCCCGAGCAGCTGATCCCGGCCGCCCTGCAGGCGATGCGGGTGCTCACCGACCCGGCCGAGACCGGCGCCGTCACCCTCTCCCTGCCGCAGGACGTGCAGGCCGAGGTCTTCGACTGGCCGCTGGAGTTCTTCCGCGAGCGCACCTGGCACGTGGCCCGCCCCGTTCCCGAGCCCGCCGCTCTCGAGCGCGCCGTGGAGGTGATCCGCTCGGCGAGCAGGCCGGTGCTGATCGCCGGCGGTGGCGCGATCTACTCCGAGGCCAGTGAGGCGCTCGCGGCGTTCACCGACGCCACCGGCATCCCCGTGCTGGACACGCAGGCCGGCAAGGGGGCCCTGAGTGCCGATCACCCGCTGTGCATCGGCGGCGTGGGCTCCACCGGCAACAACGCCGCCAACGAGCTGGCCGCGGAGGCCGACGTGATCATCGGCGTGGGCACCCGGTACACCGACTTCACCACCGCCTCCCACACGGCCTTCCGCAACCCCGAGGCTCGCTTCGTGAACCTCAACGTGAAGGCCTTCGACGCCGCCAAGCACTCCGCCACCATGGTGGTCACCGATGCCCGCGCCGGCCTCGCGGCGCTCGCCGCCGCGCTCGACGGCTGGACCGCCCCCGCCGAGCACGGCGAGCGGGCCAGGCAGCGGCGCGGTGACTGGGAGGAGCTGGTGAAGCCCTGCTTCCAGCCGCACGACCAGGAGCTGCCTGCGCAGACCGAGATCTTCGGCGCCCTCAACGAGCTGATGGGCGAGGAGGACATCGTCATCAACGCGGCCGGGTCCATGCCCGGCGACCTGCAGGCCCTGTGGAAGGCCCGCTCCCCGATCCAGTACCACCTAGAGTACGGCTACTCCTGCATGGGCTACGAGCTGCCCGCCTCCCTCGGCGCGAAGATGGCCCGGCCGCAGAGCGAGGTGGTCGCGATCATCGGCGACGGTACCTTCCAGATGGCCCCCCAGGAGATCGCCACCATCGTCGCCGAGCGCATGAAGGTGATCCTGGTGGTCCTGCAGAACCACGGCTGGTCCTCGATCGGCTCGCTCTCGGAGTCCCACGGGTCCCAGCGCTTCGGCACCAAGTACCGCATGCGCAACGAGGCCACCGGCCTGCTGGACGGCGAGAAGCTGCCCTTCGACATCCCCGCCAACATCCGCTCCTACGGGATCGAGGTGGAGGAGGTCAGCAGCACGGTGGACTTCCGCGAGGCCTACCGCCGCGCCGAGCAGCGCACGGAGGCCACCGCCATCGTGGTCAACACCGACCTGTACGGCCCCAACCCCCCCGGCAACGGCTGGTGGGACGTGCCGGTGGCAGCCGTCTCCACCCTGGAGTCCACCCAGCAGGCCCGCATCCAGTACGAGAAGGCGCTGGAGCCCCAGCGCCACTACCTCTGACCCGCCTAACCCCATCGTCCGGCCCGAGGGCCGGCCCCACCGTCCCCCCGAGGAGGACCGAGAACATGTACGACGTGAAGAACTGGATCGCAGGCCAGGAGGCCGACGGATCCGGCAGCATCCAGGAGATCTACGATCCCGCCACTGGCAGCCAGGTGGGCACCCTTCACCTGGGTGATGCCTCGACCGTGGATCGCGCCGTCGAGGTGGCCCGCGAGGCCCAGCAGCAGTGGGGCAGGGTCTCCCTGTCCAAGCGCACCCAGATCCTGTACCGCATGCGCCAGCTGATGGTGGAGCACACCGACGAGATCGCGGAGGTCATCACCCGCGAGCACGGCAAGACCATCGCCGACGCCAAGGGCGAGATCGCTCGTGGCCTGGAGACCCTCGAGTTCGCCACCTCCATCACCCAGGATCTCAAGGGTGAGTTCTCCGAGAACGTCTCCACCGGCGTGGACGCCCACACCATGCGCCAGCCCCTGGGCGTGGTCGCCGGCATCACGCCGTTCAACTTCCCGGCCATGGTGCCGTTCTGGATGCACCCCATCGCGATCGCCACCGGCAACGCGTTCATCCTCAAGCCCTCCGAGCGCGACCCCTCCGCCTCCAGCATCGTGGCCCGCCTCTACCAGGAGGCCGGCCTGCCCGATGGCGTGTTCCAGGTGGTCCAGGGCGGCAAGGAGGTGGTGGACGCCCTGTGCGGCCACCCGGGCATCGCCGCGGTCTCCTTCGTGGGCTCCACCCCGATCGCCAAGCACGTGCACGATGTGGCCGCCGCCAGCGGAAAGCGGGTGCAGGCTCTTGGCGGCGCCAACAACCACGCTGTGGTGATGCCGGATGCGAACATCGAGTTCGCCGCCGCACAGATCGCCTCCGGTGCGTTCGGCTCCGCCGGCGAGCGCTGCATGGCCGTCCCGGTTGCCGTCACTGTCGGCACCGCCCACGACGCGTTCGTCGAGGCCATCAAGGCGGAGGCCGAGAAGCTGGTCGTCGGCCCCGGATCCGACGAGGGCACCGACATGCCGCCGGTGATCACCCCCGATGCCCGCGCGCGCGTGATCCGCATGACCGACGAGGCCGAGCAGGCCGGTGCCAGCGTGGTGGTCGACGGCCGTGGCCTGGTCGTCGAGGGCCACGAGAACGGCAACTTCGTGGGCCCCGTGGTGCTGACCGATGTGCCGCGCGACCACGACACCTACACCCAGGAGGTGTTCGGGCCGATGCTGGTGGTGATGCAGGTGAACAACTTCGACGAGGCCCTCGAGCTGGTCAACTCCTCGCCCTTCGGCAATGGCACCGCGATCTTCACCGGCTCCGGGCACTACGCCCGCCGGTACCAGGAGGAGGTCCAGGTGGGCATGATCGGCATCAACGTGCCGATCCCCACCCCGGTGGGCTATTACTCCTTCGGCGGCTGGAAGGACTCCCTGTTCGGCGAGTACCACGCCCATGGCCCGGAGGCGGTGCGGTTCTACACCCGCCAGAAGGCGATCACCACGCGCTGGCCGCACCAGGACGAGCACGTCGAGAGCTCCATGAGCTTCCCGACCCACGACTGAGCCGAGCGGGTCTTCCCACCCTCACCCCGCCCGTGCACCCGCGCCCGCACCTCACCTGCGCACCCCGCCCGAGGAGACGTTCCCGTTCCACCGCAGCCCGCACCTGGAACGGGAATGTCCATTCGGACAGGAACGCCTCTACCTGCGAAGGAGCAGACCATGACCGTGCCGAACCCCGGTGCCGACCAGACCCCGAACCCGCCCTCCAAGGCCCGCAACCCGGAGCCGCCGTACGACAAGCTCACCATCGGGGTGTGCCCCGACCAGTGGGGCGTGTGGTTCCCGGAGGACGAGAAGCAGATCCCCTGGCGCACCGCCCTGGGGGAGATGGCCCAGGCGGGCTTCTCGGTGATGGAGACGGGGCCGTGGGGCTACTTCCCCAAGGACGCGCGTGAGCTGCAGTCCGTGATGGACGAGCACGGCTTCCGGGTGGTGGCCGGCACCGGGTGGGGCATCCTGCACAAGGAGGAGGCCTGGCCGGAGACCGAGCGCACCTTCCGCGCGATCGCGGAGACCCACGCGGCCGTGGGCGCGGAGTACATGGTGCACCTGCCGCCCATGTACCGCGACGAGAAGACCTGGGAGTTCACCGACGACCGGGAGCTCACCGGGGAGGCCTGGCAGCGGTATGTCACCAACGCCAACGAGCTGGGCCGCATCATGAAGGAGGACTACGGGCTGACGATGGTGCTGCACCCCCACGGGGACAGCCACATCGAGACCCCGGAGGAGATCGCCCGGGTGTTCGAGGCGACGGACCCCGAGCTGGTGAGCTTCTGCCTGGACACCGGGCACATCGTGTACGGCGGTGGGGACCCCGTCGGCATGATCGACGAGTACCCGGAGCGGATCGGCTACGTGCACATCAAGGCCTTCGACCCGGACATCACCCGGGAGGCCCACGAGAAGGACTGGCCCTTCGGCGAGGCCGTGGCCAAGGGCGCCTCGGTGCGTCCCCCCGCGGGTCTGCCGGACATGCGGCAGCTGGTGCAGCGCCTGGCGGCGATGGACAAAGAGCTGTACGTGATCTGCGAGCAGGACCTGTACCCCTGCGACCCGGCCCTGCCCCTGCCCAACGCGATCGCCACCCGTGAGTTCCTGGCCGAGTGCGGCCTGGGCGTGAAGTGATCTGAAGGAACGCCATGGTCAAGATCCTGCTGGACCCCAGCATGTACCACCCCCACCTCTCGGTCGCGCAGGAGCTGCACAAGGCCGCCGAACTGGGGTACAGGTACCTCGAGCTGTCCCCGCGCGCCGACTTCCACGAGTGGCACCACTACCCCAAGGTGGATCGCCACCAGATCGCCGAGGTGAAGCAGGCGATGAAGGATTCGGGGGTGAAGATCTGGACCTTCAACCCCGTGTTCGACTGGGCCAGCCCCGACGAGCAGGAGCGCCAGGCGCAGGTGCGCAACTGGAAGCGCCTGCTGGAGATCGCCGATGCCCTCGAGGTGCCGCTGATCGCCACCGAGTTCTCCGGTGACCCGAACCGACCCCGGCAGTCCGAGCACCAGTTCTACCGCTCGATGGAGGAGCTGGTGCCCGTGTTCGAGAAGTACGGCATCGAGTGCACCATCGAGGCGCACCCCTACGACTTCGTGGAGACCAACGATCGGGCCGTGCAGATCGTGCGCGGCGTCGACCGCGACTGGCTGAACTACGAGTTCTGCTTCCCGCACGCCTTCCACCTGGCGGGGGGCGGCTCCGACCTGCGCGGGATGCTGGACTACGCCGGCGACCGGCTGAAGCACCTGCACATCGCGGACGTCTACAACCACCTGGCCAATGTGGGCAACCGCTACATCATCAACCCGCCCGGGGTCGATGCGCGCGTGCACCAGCACAACGAGATCGGCAACGGCGAGATCGACTGGGACGACGCCTTCGCCTACCTGCGCGAGCGCGAGTACGACGGCCCCGTCTCGGTGTGCGTGTTCGGCTGGGAGGAAGACGCCGACGACATCCACCGCCGGATGCGGCGGCGGATCCTCGATGAGCTGGGCGGCCAGTGAGCACGCCCGAGCCCCGCGCGGGCATGCCCGGATCCGGTGCACCCGAGCCCCGCCCGAGCGGGGCCGCCGCAGCCGAGGCCCGTACGCCCGAGGCTGCAGCACCGGGGCCCGCCGTCCGGGAGCTGGGCGTGGCCGTGGTGGGACTGGGCTGGATGGGGCGCCTGCACGCCACCTCCTACCTGCGCCTGCCCGTGCTGTACCCCGAGCTGGGCATCCGCTCTCGCCTGGTGGTGGCGGCCGACCCGGTCGAGGCCAACCGTCGTGCGGCGGTGACGCAATACGGCTTCGCCCGCGCCGTGGACGGCAGCGACCTCGCCACCATCGAGAAGGCGCTCGCGGACCCCGCAGTCGACGTGGTCTCGATCTGCTCGCCCAACTTCCTGCACCGTGACCTGGCGCTGGCCGCCGTCCGCGCCGGGAAGCCCTTCTGGATCGAGAAGCCGATGGGTGTCGGTGCCGAGCAGAGCCGCGAGATCCAGCAGGCCGCTGCCGCTGCGGCCGACGGGGCGGGCCTCGCCACCGCCGTCGGCTTCAACTATCGGCACGCCCCGGCCATCGCCCACCTGTGCTCCCTGGTGGCAGACGGTCGCCTGGGCCGGATCACCAACGTGCGCTGCTGGCTGATCGCCGACTACGCCTCCTCGCCCGACGGGCCGCTGACCTGGCGCTACGACCGTGAGCGCGGCGGCAACGGTGTGATCGGCGATCTGCTGTCCCATGGGGCGGACCTGGTGCGGTACGTCACCGGTCAGCCCATCACCGAGGTGTGCGCGGACAGCGGCGTGTTCATCCCCGAGCGCCCGATCCCGGTCGGCACTGCGGTGGGCCACGGCGCCGTCGAGCTGAGCGGTGAGCGCGGGCCCGTCGGCAACGAGGACTGGGTGGCGGCCTTGGGTGCGCTGGCCGACGGCACCCGGGTGACGCTCGAATCCTCCCGCGTGGCGCGCGGCCACCGCTCCGACTACGCCCTGGAGGTGTACGGGACCGAGGGCTCAGCCCGCTGGTCCTTCACCCGCATGAACGAGCTGGAGGTGCAGCTGGGCGAGGGCGGCACCGAGCACGGCTACACCACTGTGCTCGCCGGGCCCGGCCACGGCGAGTACGCCCGCTTCCAGCCCGGCCCCGGCATCCCCATGAGCTTCGACGACCTCAAGGCCATCGAGGCCGCGGCGTTCTGCTCCGACGTGGTGCGGGGCACTCGCCTGGCACCGTCGGCCGGCGATGGCGTACACGCCGCCGAGGTGTGCGAGGCCGTGGTGCGCTCGGCCGCTTCCCGTGCCTGGGAGGCCGTGCAGCCGGACTGAGCCGTGAAAGCCGGACTGAGCCGTGAAAGCCGGACTGAGCCGTGAAAGCCGGACTGAGCCGGGGCCTCAGGCAGCGGTTCGGCCGCTCTCGCGCAGGCGCCGCGACGGGTCCGGCACGCTCTCCAGCAGCGCCCGCGTGTACTCGTGCCGGGGGCTGCCCAGCACTTGGTCCATGGTGCCCTGCTCCACGGCCCGGCCGCGGCGCAGCACCGTCACGTGATCGGCGAGCGATCCCACCACCGCGAGGTCGTGGCTGATGAACACGCAGGCGAAGCGCGCCTCCTCGATGGCCTCGCGCAGCACCTCGATCACGTGTGCCTGCACGGTGACGTCCAGTGCGCTGGTGGGCTCGTCGGCGATCAGCAGGGAGGGCTGCAGGATCAGCGCGCGAGCGATCGAGACCCGCTGCCGCTGCCCGCCGGAGAGCTCGTGGGGCAGCCGCTGCGTGTAGGAGGCGGGCAGGCGCACCTGCTCCAGGGCGTGACGCACTCGCCGGTCCACCTCGGTGCGGTCCACCCCGCCCGCCAGGTGCAGGGGCTCGCTGATGCTCCACCCGACGGTGCGGCGAGGGTTCAGGGACGAGGCAGGGTCCTGGAACACCAGGCCGGCCCGCGCGTACACCCCACGGCGAGCCGCCGGGGAGAGGCTGCGGGGGTCCGTCCCGTCCAGTTCGAGCACGCGCGCCTGGGCCGGGACCAGCCCCACCAGGGCCTTGCCCCATGTCGACTTTCCCGAGCCCGACTCGCCCACCAGGCCGTGGATCTGCCCGCGGCCGATCTCGAAGCCCACGTCGTCCAGCGCCAGGTGGGACCCACCACGCCGGTCGTAGCGGACAGACAGGCCCTCGACGCGCACCACCGGGGGCTCCGATGCGGCGGCCCCGCGGGATGTGTCGCTGTCGCCCTGCGTGGCAGCATCGTCGTCGCCCCGTGTGGACGCGCCGCCCTCCTGCTCGGCGCTCGACCGCGCTGACGCCCGCTCCAGGCTGGGCGACAGTCGCGGCACGGCCGACAGCAGCGTCTGCGTATAAGGGGCGGTGGGGGCACCGAGCACCTGCTGGACGGTGCCGGTCTCGCGCACCTCGCCGCCCTGCAGCACCACCACGTCGTCGGCGATCTCGCCCACCACGCCCATGTCGTGCGTGATCAGCAGCACCCCGATGCCGCGCTCGCGCACGATCCGGGTGAGCAGGTCCAGCACGCCGCGCTGGACCGTGACATCGAGAGCGGTGGTGGGTTCATCGGCGATCAGCAGCGCGGGGTCCCCGCTGAGCGCGAGCGCGATCACCACGCGCTGCAGCTCACCGCCGGAGAGCTCGTGCGGGTAGGAGGAGGCGGTGCGGTCCGGGTCCGGCAGGCCCACCGAGGCCAGCAGATCCCGGGTGCGCTGCGCGGCTCGGGGGCGGGATCGGATGTTCTCGCGCACCCCGAGCACGTCACGGAAGACGGCGCTGACCTTCATCACCGGTGACAGTGACTGCCCCGGCTCCTGGAAGATCATCCCGAGGCCCCCGGCGCGGGTGCGGCGCATCTGCTGGGGTGACCTGCCCAGCAGCTCCTCGCCACGCAAGCGGGCGCTGCCGGTCACCTGTGCGCCGGCGGGTGCGAGCCCGATGGTGGCCAGCGCCGTCATCGACTTCCCGGAGCCGGACTCGCCCACCAGGGCGGTGATGCGCCCGGCGCGCACCGTGAGGTCCAGGCCCTTCAGGATCGGCCTGCCGGCGATGGTGACCCGCAGGTCCCGCAGGGCCAGCAGGTCCGGGTCTCCCGTGGAGCCGGGATCCTGCGCGGGCCCGGCATCGGTGGCGCGGGTGCTGTCGCTCATGCCTTCAGGGTGGTGGTGAGGTAGTTCGGGTAGGCCGGGAACTGACCGATCTCGAAGTTCTCCACCCCGGAGCCGTGGATGAAGGAGTTCTTCGAGTAGATCAGCGGCACCACGGGGGAGTCCTCCATGATCCGCTTGTCCACGGCCGCCCACTTGGCGGCGGCCTCGTCGGCGTCGAGGGTGGAGGAGGCCTCCAGCAGTGCTGCGTCCACCTCCTCGTTCGCATACCGCGCCAGGTTGTAGTTGCCGTTGCCGATCTGGGTGGACTCGAAAAGCGGGGTGAGGTTGGCGTTGGGGGAGGGCATGTCGGGCTGCCAGGAGCTGAGCACCATGTCGTAGGCGCTGCCGTCGCCCGCGGTCACCTCGGACTGGTAGGCGTTGGCGTCCAGCGGCTGGATGGTGACGGTGATCCCGGCTCGGGTGAGGGCCTGCTGGATCGACTCGGCGGCGGCGGTCTGGGTGTCCTGGATGACCAGGCGCAGCGACAGGTCCTGTGCCCCGGCCTCGGCCAGCAGGCGCCTGGCCTCCTCGGCATCGCCGGTGGGAGCCTCGGCGTACAGGTTGTACTCCTCGCGGCCGGCGATGCCCGGGGTGATCAAGGTGGTGGCGAAGTCGCCGGAGATCTCCCCGCCCTTCGCGGTGCGGTACGCCTCCTTGTCCACGGCGTACTGCAGCGCCCTGCGGACGTTCACATCCTTCAGGGCCTCCGATTCGGTGTTCAGCGCCAGGTACTCCAGTGCCCCGGGGCCCGAGGTCACCAGGCGATCGCCCACCTTCGGGTCGTTGCGGGCCTGCACCAGCTGGGCGGTGGGCACGAAGCTGGCCAGGAACCCGTCCTGGGCGCCGGAGCGGTCGGCGATGATCGACTGCGCCACCACGCTCGCATCCTGGGCCAGCGCGAACTCGATGGTGTCGGGGCCGCCGGTGCGGGCCTGGTCGGTGCCTGCGTCCCAGTGCTCGTTGCGCACCATTACGGCCTTGGCGCCGGGGGAGTAGGACTCCACGCGGTAGGGGCCGCTGGTCACAGGCTGGGTGGCGTAGGTCTCCGGCTGCCCGGAGTCCTCCGGGACCGGGGCGAAGGCGGGGTTGGAGGCCACCCAGCCGAAGTCGCCGTAGGGGCGGTTCAGGTGCAGCACCAGGGTGAGGTCGTCGACGGCCTCGATGGAGTCCAGGTGCTCACCGGAGAACGGCCCCGCGTAGTCCTCACCGCCCTCCAGCAGCACCTTGTGGTAGGTGAGGCCGCCGGTGAGCTCGGGGGCGAAGGACCGCTCCAGCCCGTACTTCACGGCGGCGGCGGTGATGGGGGTCCCGTCCTCGAACTTCAGTCCCTCCTGGAGGGTGAAGGTCCAGGTCTTCCCGTCCTCGGAGGGGGTGCCGGTGTCGGTGGCGAGGTCGGGGATCAGCTCGGTGGGGGCGTCCGGGGAGGTCTTCCAGGCGGTGAGGCGGCGCGCGGTCAGGCCCAGGGTGGTGATCGCGAGGTTCTGACTGGTGGCCGGGTCGAAGCTCATCTCCTCCCCGGTGGTGTAGATGGTCAGGGTGCCACCGGTCTGACCGCCGCCGTCGGACCCGGAGCTGCCGGAGCCCCCGGAGCCGCTGCCGGAGCAGGCGGCCAGGGCGCCGGTGCCGACCACCACGGGGGTGGCCAGCAGGATGCTGCGGCGGGAGAAGGTCGAGCTGGTGCGGGGCGAGGTGCTCATGAGGATGTCTCCTGGGTGGTGCGGGACGGGCGAGGGATCGAGTGGGTCGAGCTGGTCGGGTCGGAGTCGGAGCGGTCGGAGTCGGAGGGATCGGGCTCGCCCGTTCCGTGGTCGGACAGGGTGGTGGTGCGCCTGCCGGTGGCGGCAAGGCGCCGGTCCAGCAGGGGGCGGGCGAGGTCCGCGCAGAGGTTCGCCAGGACGATCAGCAGGGAGCCCACCAGGGTGGTGCCCACGATCACCGGCAGGTCGGCGGTGGAGGTCGCGTCCAGCAGCAGCGCGCCCAGGCCCGGCAGGCCGAAGATCCGCTCGGTGATGACGGTGCCGCCCAGCAGTGCCCCGATGTCCAGGGCGATCAGGGTGGTCAGCGGTAGCGCGAGGTTCCGCAGCGCGTACCGGTCGATCCGTCGTTCCGGAAGGCCGGCAGCCCGTGCGGTGCGCGCGTAGTCCAAGCCCAGCTGCTCGATCATCGAGGACCGCACCAGGCGTGCGTACACGGCGCCGTTGAGGAAGGCCAGGGTGATCCAGGGCAGCACCAGGTGGCGGGCCCACTGCAGGGGGCTCTCGGTGAAGGGCTCGTAGCCGCCGCTGGGCAGCAGGTCCAGCTGCAGGGCGAACACCACCACCGCCAGCAGGCCCACCACGAAGGCGGGGGCGGAGGCCGCGACCACGGACACCCCGGTCACGGTGCGGTCCAGGATGCCTCCCTGGCGGCGGGCGGCAAGCGCCCCGGCGGCGATCCCGAACAGTGCCTGCAGCGCGACGGCACCCAGGGCGATCGAGAACGTGACCGGGAAGCGGTCCACGATCAGCTCGGTCACCGACTGGTGCAGCTGGAAGGAGTACCCCAGGCAGGGGGCGGCGCACTGGACGGCCACCTCGGCCGAGCCGAAGGTGCGCCCGGTGAAGATCGCCACCAGGAAGGTGCCCAGTTGGACGAACCACGGCTGGTCGAAGCCCATGAAGCCGCGGGCGGCCTCGAGGTCCTCCGGGGAGCAGGGCTTGCCGCACATCTGCAGGGCAGGGTCGATGGGGGCGAGATAGAAGATCGCGAAGGTGAGCGCCATGACCACCAGCAGCACCACCACGCTGCGGGCCGCGCGCTGCAGGGCGGGGATCATCGCTGTGCCCCCCGGGGATCGAGGGCGTCGCGCAGGGTGTCGCCGAGGACGTTGAAGGAGAAGGTCACAAGGAACAGCGCCGCTGCGGGGAACAGCAGGAAGGCGGGGTCCACCAGCAACCCGCTGATGGCGTCACCGATCGACCGGCCCCACGAGGGAGTGGGCGGCAGCACGCCGACGCCGAGGAACGACAGTGTGGCTTCGGCGCTGATGCGGCCGGGCAGAGAGATGCAGGAGTAGACGATCACGGTGGAGGCGACGTTGGGCAGCACCTGGTGCCGCAGTACGTGGGCCAGGCGTGCCCCCATCACGCGGGAGGCCACCACGTACGGCTGACGTACGATCACGCGGGTCTCGGCGGCGACCACGCGGGCGATGCCCGGCCAGCCGGACACGCCGATGACCAGGGTGAGCAGCAGGGCGCGTGGGGCCTCGAGCGGGAACAGGGCGCTGAGGGCGATCGCGAAGATCAGGAAGGGGAAGCCCAGGGTGACGTCGGTGGCCACCTCCACGAGCTTCTCGACGAACCCGCCGACGGCGCCGGCCACAATCCCGAGCACCACGCCGATGACGGTGGCCAGCAGGGTGGAGGCGATGCCCACCAGCAGGGACACCCGGGCGCCGTGGACCACGAGGGAGAACAGGTCGCGGCCCGTGCCGGGCTCCACCCCGAACCAGTGGTCGGCGCTGACCCCACCGAAGGCTCCCAGCGGCGCGGTGTCGGGGCCCAGGGCCTCGGGGTTCTACGTGAACGGGTCATTGTCGGACAGTGCGTTGAGCTGCGGGGCGAACACCGCAGCGAGCACGCTCGCCGCGACGACCACGGCAGCGGCAGCCGGGACGGGCCGCAGAAACGCGCGCCACACGGGGGTCCGGGCGGTGCGGTCGTCCAGCGAGACCGCGGCCTCGACCGGGAGAGCATCGCTCGTCGTCATCATCGTTACTTTCGGTCGCGCAAAGAAAAACTATGGGCAGTATGGCACTGCCCTACACGCCCATGAACATCGCGGGGTCACGGAGCGTCACAGATCACCCTTGACCGCCTCGAGGATCCGCAGTCGTTCAGCGGCGGTCAGGCCCGGGCCGTTCTCCAGCACCCCGACCACCCCCCGCCGATGTGCTGGAGCCGAGGCCGGTGAGGTGCTGAGCGATCAGGCCGCGGTTGCTCCTCGAGCATCGACAGCTCGGGGTGGGCGTGGGGTCCTTCAGCAGGGGCCCTGCCGGGGGATCAGCGCCGCAGCTCGACCGCGCCCACCAGCGCCATTACCAGCACCGGGATCCACACGACGATCCGCTCGGTCAGCCCCATGATCCCGCCGGAGTCCACGGTCCCCAGCATCACCACCGCCGCCACCAGTGCGAGCGCGGCGGCCACCAGGCACATCACGCGGAGGGGCCCGCGCAGTGACAGCACCGCCAGCGCCATCACCGCGATCGGGCTCACCAGGATCGCCGGCAAGGACACCAGGCTGTGCAGCATCAGGTCCACGTCCAGCGGCACCAAGCCGGTGGCCAGGGTGGACGCCCCGGTCAGCGCGAGCGTGCCGACTGCCGCGACCGCCAGGGGACGGGACCGGCGCCACCACGTCCCGGCCAGGCACACCGATGCCACCAGCACCAGCAGGCCCGCCAGCACCATCCCGCCATTGACCACCGCATGGGCGGGGGAGCACACCTCCACGGCCCCGGAGGGGTAGGGGATCGCGGTGCAGGTGGTCGAGCCAAGGTCGCTGATGGTCTGCCGCACGGGGTCGTAAGGGAGGGCGGAGAGGGCCATGCCGACCAGTTCGGCGGGGATGGAAACGGCCTGCCCGAGCAGAGCCACGGCCCCGACGGTGACCAGGACTGGCCGGCGGGTCGAGGCGGGGCCGGTCGCGGCAGGACGGGGTGTCGTCGGGCGAGCTGTTGACGCAGGGGTCGCCGTCGGGCGGGCAGAGGAGGAGGTCATGCTCGCCATCCTGAGTTGCTCCCGCCCATTCGGCCAACGATCCGGGCTGATCTCCGACCAAGGGATGAGAGGGCCGCACCTGTCGGCCCTGCTCACTTCCCCGCCCGACATCATCAGCAGGTGGGTCTTGCCCGAGCCCGCGCCAGTGGTGGAGCTGACCCTGTCATCCCGCTGGGCCACTCCGTCAGCGCGAGCCGTCAGATCAGTCCGCCGCGGTTCAGTCCGCGACGGTGGCGCCATCCACTCGTCGCTCGGCTTCCTCAAGGATGTTCTTGGCCATGGACGGGAACACCACGGCGTGGAAGGGGAGGATCGCCGTCCAGTACGCGCGGCCCACGATGCCCGAGGGCATGAACACCGCCCGCTGGCGGTAGACGCACCCCTCGGGGGTGCCCTCCACCCCCAGCTGCAGCCAGGCCCGTCCACCGGCCCGCATCTCGGCGCGGAGTGTGAGGCTGCGCCCGCGCTCCATGGACTCCACGCGCCACCAGTCCACCGGATCACCCACACGCAGGGTGCGCGGATCGCGGCGACCGCGGGTCAGGCCCGGCCCGCCCAAGAGCTTGTCCATCCAGCCGCGGATCCTCCACAGGCCTGGTGTGGAGTACCAGCCGTTCTGGCCGCCGATCGATTCGATCACGGACCACACCGTGGCGGGGGACAGCGTCGAGGTCTTCTCCCGCGTGTCCGTGTAGACCGTCTGCCCCGCCCAGTCCGGGTCAGCGGGGATCGGGTCGGCGGGTTCGGCCGAGGCCGTCAGGTCCGCGTCCCACGTCACCTCCAGTGGCCCTTCGGCCTGTCGGGCGAGGGCCTGCCGGACGGCCGCCCGGTAGGAGGTAAGACCGCCGGGCGGATCCGGGATCAGGCGAGCCACTTCATGGTTGTCGGTGACCGCGTCCTCCGCGAGGGAGGCGGCTAACTGGATGGCGATACCCACCGGGATCGGAGTGATCAGCCCGATCCACACCCCGGACAGCTTCTGCGCCGGCAGGGGCAGGGGCACCACCCGACGCCTGGCCAGCCCGGCCTCCGCGGCGAAGTCGGTGAGCATGGAGGCGAAGGTCTGGGCGCTGCCGCAGCCGATCTGGGCACGTGCCTGCACCGGCTCCTCCAGCGCGCACGCGTGCAGGAGGTAGTACAGGACGTCACGGATCGCGATCGGCTCCACCCGGTTGGCCAGCCACTTCGGGCCAGGCATCACGGGGAGCCGCTCGGCCAGGTGCCTGATCATCTCGAAGGAGATCGACCCGGTGCCGATCACCACGCCTGCCTCGAAGGTGAGGGTGGGCACCGAGCAGGCGTCCAGACGGCGTGCGACCAGTTCACGGGAGCGCATGTGGTCCGAGAGTTCGTCGACGGGCCGATCCGGGTGGAGCCCGGAGAGGTACACCAGCTGTTGCACGCCTGCCTGCTCCGCAGCCACGGCGACGACGTCGGCGATGCCCTGCTCGCGCTCCACGAAGTCTCCGCCGCTGCCCATGGAGTGCACCAGGTACAGCACCGTGTGGACCCCGTCCATCGCAGCACGAACCTGGTCTGGTTCACTGAGGTCGCAGCGCACCAGGTCCACCTGATCGGCCCACGGGCGGTCGCTGAGGGCCTCGGGTCTGCGGGCACCTGCCCGGACCTCGAAGCCGGCGGCCAGCAGTTCGGGGATGAGCCTTCCACCCACGTAACCGGTGGCCCCGGTGACCAGGACGGACCGGCCTGCGCCGGCGGGAGCGGACAGACTGAGCAGGGGCGAGGGTGCGTTCATGGGCCCACAGTAGAGCGCCTCTTCACAGATGAGGGTGTAGGAGCTGTCGGCGTGGCGGTGTCGGGATTGGCGTCCGCGCCTCGTGCTGCCGACCCCCGCCACACCGACCCCGGCCACACCGAGGCTCCCGCGCCAGGCCCCGCGCCGACGGACCGTGCAGAAGCCCCGATCGGACGGGGCCGCGCAGGAGCCCCGATCAGAGGGGTCGGATCAGGTACGGCTCCAGCTCAGGCACACCACCGAGGGCCTCGGCCAGCGCCTGGTCCGTCTCGGAAGGGATCTGCGCCATCGGCTTGCGGGCCTGCCCCACGTCCAGGCCACGGCCGCGCAGCACCGCCTTCAGGAAGGTGATGAACTCCCATCCGTCCATGCGGTTCCACACTGGCATCACCAGGTGCTGGAACCGTGTGGCCTCCGCCAGATCGCCCGCCCTGAACGCCGCGTACAGCTCCGCGAAAACCCGGCAGATTACGTTGTAGGCGGAACCGATGCCCCCGTCGGCGCCCTGGGCGAGGGAGCCCAGCAGGGCGTCGTCGGCCCCGGAGAGGATCGCGAAGTCATCGGGCCTTTCGGCGCGCACGCGTGCCATCACCGACAGGTCGACGCTGGTGTACTTCATGCCGTGCAGCACGTCCTGCTCAGCGAGCTCCAGGAAGAAGTCCGCCGGCAGCTTCCGGCCCGTCTGGCCGGGGATGTAGTACGCCAGCAGCGGCAGGTCCGTCTGCTCGCGGATGTCGCGGAAGTAGGTGGCCAGTGACTCGGCGGTGTACGTGAAGTAGGTGGGGATGTTGGCGCTGATGCCCGTGGCGCCGGCGTCGGCGGCCCTCCGTGCCAGCTCCAGGGTGTCGCGGTGATCGCTCGCCGCCATGTGGAACAGGGCCGGACGGCCGTCCGCCGCCTCCACGGTGGCCTCTAGGATCCGCAGACGCTCGGCGGTGTCGAGCAGGTAGCACTCTGCCGAGCTGCCGGTGACGAAGTAGCCGTCGGCCCCCTCCGCATTCAGGGTGCGCACCAAGCGCTGCAGCACCGGCAAGGACACCTCACCGGCGCTGTCGTAGGGCGTGACGAGGGCAGGGATGATCCCCTGGAAGGTCATGGCTCAGCTCCGGTCCCGACGGATCCGCGTGGGCCGCGGATCTCCTGCCACGATTCTGCCGCCCGTCGATACATCGGATGTCTCCGATGGTCCCGATCCGGCTAGCAGCCCCAGGATCACCAGGCGTGCATCACCGGTTGGACGGTACCGATGAGGTCCTCCTGGGTGGAGGCGGAGGCGTACGGGAGGCCTGAGCCCTCCCGTATCGGCAGGGCATCCATGTCGGCCCGGCGCAGCCACGGGTCGATCTGCTCCACGGTCGTGAGCATGGCGTCCTTGAGCTGGGACATGGCACATTCCTCTCCAGGGCCCTCCTGCAGGGACTATCGGTCCGCACCGATCAGCCGGTCGGCCACCTCGTACCCGACGACCGTGCGGATCAGCTCCGGATCGCCGACCACGACCAGCAGCGACCTCGCCCGTGAGAGCCCCACATACATCAGGTGGGGCGAGCGGTCCCAGTGCTGGAAGCCGTTGACGGCCAGCACCACCACCCGCCGCTCGAGGCCCTTGAAGTTCAGCACGTGCCCGTAGAACACGTCGGTGGCGGCGAAGAACTCGTCCCAGTACCCGCTGTATCCGGCGTAGTCGATGCGCTCACGCTGCTCGGGGTGCCGACGCCCGGTGGTCAGCAGGGCGATCTCCCCGGGCTCCCAGCCCTCGTCGAGCAGCGGGTCGATGAGGTCGTCGGCCGTGCTGATGGCGTCCTCGGTGGGGCACGCGACAAACCGCACCGGCGCCCCTTCCTCCATCCGCGGGTTCTGCTCGAGCGGGGTGAGCGGCGCGAAGGTCTCGGCGATGGTGCGGGTGTTGCGCAGGTTGTCGTCCAGCGGGAAGGGGCTGAGGGTGATCGGGGCGCGGCCGTCCCGGTCGAACACGGACTGGTGCGCATCGGTGAACACGAACAGCACGGAGGCGCCGGTGTCCTCCGGCTCCACCAGGCAGGGGCGCAGGGCGTCCCACCACAGGTCCGCGAAGTCCTGCGCCTCGTCCACCACGATCGCCTCGAACAGATCCTCGACGGGCCGAGTCGAAGCGAGCTCCCGCAGCTGGGCGGGCAGGAACTCCTCGTAGTACGCCACCGCCGTACCGTCGAACTCCGCCTCTGTCTGAGCGCCCCAGCGGACCGGAAGATCGTGGAACAGGCCGACGTACGCGGGTCGGTCCTCTGCGGGCCAGGTGGCAGTGAGCAGCTGAAAGTGGCGTGCCAGGCCCCGCGAGTAGCACATCAGGGCGGTGCGCCTTCCCTCCCTGGTCAGGGCGCGGGCCTTCATCAGGGCCAGATGGGTCTTGCCCGATCCTGCTCCGCCCACCACCTGGGCGCGGTGCTGGAATCGCAGCAGGGCCAGGATCCGCTCCTGCTCGCGGGTGAGCTGGTTGCCGGAGTCCTCGATCTGGCGGGCCAGCAGCTGGTGGTTCTCGATCGCCGCCTCGGTGCGCCGCAGGGTCCTCACGGCGTGGTCGCGCTGGACGCCCTCCAGCGGGGACAGGTGGCTGCCGCCATGGCTGCGCAGCGCCGCCACGATGCGCTCGACGGCACCACCGCTGCCGGCGCCACCGCTGCCGCCCGTCCCCAGGTCCATGGCATCGAGCATCAGCGCCCGGGGCGCGTCCGGCACGTCCCAGTCGTCGGGCAGCTGCGACCAGGGCAGGGCCACCATGTGCACGCTGCGGCCGAGGGGGCGGGAGGAGCGTTCGTTGATGTGGCGCAGCAGCACGTGCCGGGCACGCTGCGCCTGCTCGACGGGGGAGGGGTGCAGCGCGCGCCTGCCGGAGCGGTCGCGCTGGAACCAGGTGCCGTCCTCGACGCCCACCCGGCCGCCCTTCACCTCGATCACCACCGTTCCGATCCCCGGCCACAGCACCAGCAGGTCGATCTCCACCTCGTGGGCGTCGTCGGTGATGCGCTGCCCGGCGATCATCGTCGCGTCGTGCGGCAGCTGGGCGGCCAGCACGTCCCAGACCACTCGTTCGGCATCGGAGGCGAAGGCGGGCTGAGGCGGGATCAGCTGCGGCATGCCTGCATCGTGCCAGGTGAAACCGCCCCGGCGCGGGAGTTCTGCATGATCGGGTCTCCCAGGGGAGCTGATCCTGCCCGCTGCCGTGCTGACCGGTCGGCTCGCCGCGGGCTACCGTGCCGTGACGACCACCGTCCCGGGGCGCCCGACCGCGTGGGGCTCCCGGGAGTCACCGCCCCCGCTCCGACCCGCACCCCCCGTCCCCCAGAAAGGCCCGTCATGGCTCAGCCCCCGTACCCACAGCGCCCCCGCCCCCGCGGCTTCCTCCCCTTCCCGATCATCCTGCCGGGCTGCTGCGGCTGTGGTGGCGTGGCCACGTTCGGCCTGATCGTCGTCGGCGCCATGACAGCGATGTTCGGCCTGGGAGAGCCCGCTCCCGAGGCGCAGCCCTCCGGCTCCGAGACCGCGGTGGTGCAGCAGATCGGGGAGTGAATCACCCAGGATTGATCGGTATCGACAGCTTTGTCCGCAGGCTTGTGCAGCAGTGGACACGCGTTGCCGGGTTGACGCGGCTCTGGTGCAGCGACGGCGATGGGGTCGTTTTGCGGACGGCGGTCCTTCGCATGCCGGCGCCCGGTCAATAATTGGACATGGGTCTATCACCGCAGGTGTTGGTGGGTCCTCTTGTGGATACAGAACCATCTCGCGTAGGACTCGCCGCTGTCGTCGAGCCCTTCCGACCGAGCTCGAGGAGACCGCAGAGAATGACCGAACAGCACCGGGGCTGGCCTGACGGAACCCCAGATGGTGAACCGACCGGTGAACAGGGTGCGGATGCGCACGCCCCTGGGTGGTCGCCGCCACCCGCGCCAGGGACGCAGAACAGGTGGGCGCCGGGCGGTGCGCAGACTCCAAGTTCCTACGGAACCGGGGCCTCGCCCAACTTCGGGCCTGGCTCCGCGAACACCGGGCAGAACGTCCATCAGGGTTCTCCGTATGGGCAACCGTCTCCGAACCATTGGCAACCTGTGGGTTCGCCGAGCTACGGGCCAGGATCTCCGAGCACGGGCCAGTTCCCAGCACACGATCCCCACTACGGGCAGCCAATGCCGAACCATTGGCAGCACAACGCTTACCCGAGCTACGGGAACGGTAGCCATCCCTCCGGGCAGTTGCCTCAGGGGCAGCCGCAGGGCCCACCTCCTCCCGGTTACCACCCTGGCTACTACGGGCCCCCGCCCCCGCCGCAGAAGCAGGGCGTGGGATTCCTGCGAGGAACCGCCTACACCTGCCTGGGGTGCCTGGGAATCGCCGCTGCACTGATCGTTCTCATGATGCTCGCGGGTGCGCTCTCGGGCCCGAGCTCGTCGAGCGACGAGTCCGGAAGTGACCGATCCGCGGCCTCTGATGGCGGAGGTGGTGACGCGGAACCCGGTGACAATGGCGAAAGCGAGCAGACATCGGGGCAGTACGCAGGATCCACGGGTGAGATGGAAGGGATGAGACTGACCGTCGCCTCCACTGAGCGCACCACCGAACTGTCGGACAGCCTGTGGTCCGCTGAGACGGGGGACGAGTTCTTCGTCGTCGATCTGGATGTGACGAACACAGGGTCAGAACCCCTCTCGGTCGCGATGAGCGAGTTCTCGATAGTCGGAGCTGACGGGACCGTGTATGCGGCCGACGAAGACGTGTTCATGGCCCTCGAGGATCCCCTGATCATGGAAGATGTGAACCCCGGGATCACCTATACGGGAACGCTGGTGTTCGAGGTGCCCGCAGGGCTGGAGTTCTCTGAGATCCGCTGGACGGACAGCTGGTCCAGCGATGAGCCCAGAGTGGTCATCCCTCTCAACTGAACTCTGCCGTGTCGCAGGGCGGCTCTCGCTGGGTTGATGGGAGACGCCCTCTCGACTTCCATCCCGCACCGATCAGGCCGTTCGCCGGACGATCGCCCGGTCCGATCCGTACGATCGGTCCATGTCGAAGACCGATCACCTCGCCAGTCCCGAGACACCCCCGAAGCTCGACAGGGCCGCGTACGAGAAGGAGCTCCAGCGCCTGCAGTCCGAGCTAGTCGCCATGCAGCAGTGGGTGATCGAGAACGGCGAGCGGATCATCCTGATCTTCGAGGGGCGCGACGCCGCCGGGAAGGGCTCCGCGATCAAGCGCATCACCCAGTACCTCAACCCGCGGCACACCCGGGTGGTGGCCCTGCCCGCGCCCACGGAGCGCGAGAAGACCCAGTGGTACTTCCAGCGCTACATCCAGCACTTGCCGGCGGCCGGCGAGATCGTGATCCTGGACCGTTCCTGGTACAACCGCGCCGGGGTGGAGCGGGTGATGGGGTTCTGCACCGAGCAGGAGTACCACCGCTTCCTGCGGCAGGCCCCGGACTTCGAGCGGATGCTGGTGGAGGACGGGATCCGCCTGATCAAGTACTGGTTCTCGGTCTCCGACGAGGAGCAGGAGGCCCGCTTCCGCTCCCGCGCGGAGGATCCGATGCGACGCTGGAAGCTGTCACCGATGGACGTGGAGTCGATCACCCGCTGGGAGGACTACTCCCGCGCCAAGGACGCCATGTTCGCCGCCACCGACCTGCCCGGCGCCCGCTGGGTGACGGTCGAGAGCGAGGACAAGAAGCGCTCCCGCATCAACGTCATCCACGACATCCTCCAGCGCATCCCCTGGCAGTACGTGGAGCCGCAGCGGATCGAGATCCCGAAGCGCCCCGCCGAGCGCGACACCCGCTACGAGCGACCGGCCCGGGAGCAGTTCCTGTACGCCGAGGACGTCGCGACGGCGCTGGAGCGCACGCCCCGCAGCGGGGGGAAGCGCAAGGCCGGCTCGAAGAAGTAGGCCCCGCTCGCCCGCCGGCCCCGCGTGCCCGTCAGCCGTTCCCTGCGCCCCGGGCGAGCATCCGCTCGATGATCGGAACGTCCCCCGGTGCCCACGACAGTTCGCCGAGCGCGCCCAGCGGCATCCACCGCAGCGCGTCGTGGTCGGTGCTGGAGGTCGGATCCGGCCCCAACAGCACCGCCTCGTAGCAGGCCAGATCGATGACGACCTCCCCGCCCGGCCCCAGGGGCACGCTGCTGCGATCCACCAGTGCGCCCACCTCGATATCGACCCCGAGCTCCTCGTGCACCTCCCGCACCAGGGCCTGCTGCGGGCTCTCCCCGGGCTCCACCTTCCCGCCCGGGAACTCCCACAGCCCGCCCGCGCTGCGTTCGGGGCTCCTGCGTGCGACGAGCACCGTGTCCCGGCGGCGGATGATCGCGCCCACCACGGACATGGCCCTCACCGTGAGCGCGCCGATCGTCGCACCAGGATGACCGCACCCACCACTGCGGCCACCCCCACCACCATGATGAGGCCGGCCGCCGCCACCACCAGGAGCACGCCGATGTCGGCCCCGCGCACCGGCTCATCCACCGACGGCATCGGCTGGTCGCTGAGATCAGCCGGTTCACCGAGCTCCCGGGTGAGCTGGGCTCGCACGTCGTCCTCCGTCTCGGCGGGGATGTCGCACCAGGTGGAGCTGTAGCTGCCGTCGGCGCCGCTGGCCCACACCAGCAGGGTCTCCCCCTCGGGGAGGCGCCCCAGGCCGCAGGAGGGGATGGCCTCGGCGGTGGTGAACCGGATCTCGCGGGACTCCTCGCCCTTCCACACCCGCTCCACAGCCGCGACGTAGGTGATGCCCCACTCGTCCGAGTCCCTGCCGGACTCACCCACGATCGTGATCTCTGCGATCATGTCGGCCTGCTCCGCCGCCTCCTCGAAGCTGAGCGGCATGCAGTCGCAGGCCCGTGCGTACGGGACGCCCACCAGGCAGAACAGCACGACCGCGGCCAGCAGCACCAGCGCGCTGCGCACCCGGTGGACCGCCCGGCCCGCCGTCATGGCCGCCTCCCCGCGCGCCGGAGCACCGTCGTCACCGCCACGGCCGTGAGGACCCGGTGGCCGATGCCGACCAGGACCAGCAGAGCGAGGCCCACCGTTGCCAGTGGATGATCGGGGAGCAGGTCGTGCAGCGCGAACGGCACCGGCCGGCCGGTGAGATCCACCGGCTCACCCACCTTCGCGGTCAAAACGCTGCGGGGGTCGTGGCCGGCATCGTCAGGGATGTCGCACCATGCCATGCTGTACATGCCGTTCTCCCCGCGGGCCCAGGCCAGCAGCGTGGTCCCGGTGGGGATGCGTCCCAGCCCGCAAGCGGCGATGTGCTCGGCGCTGCGGAAGATGATCCGGCGCCTCTCCTCGCCCTTCCACACCCGCTCGACCCGCGCGTCGTAGGCGACGCCCCCACCGCCCACGATGGTCCCCGTGCGCCCGATGATGGTGATCTCGGCGATCAGGTCGTCCTCCGCGATCGCCTCGTCCACAGTGGTGGGCACGCAGCTGCAGGCCCGTGCGTACGGCGCTCCCACCAGGGAGAACACCAGCACCCCCGACACCAGCACCAGCAGCATCCGCGCCCAGTGCTGCGCGCTCGATGACGGACCGCCGCTGTCGCAATCCCTGGCCGCCTTCATCGTCACCGCCCCCATGGGCACAGCCTATGCCCCGGCTCTCCCCGCGCCCAGGGGGTGAGCGTAGCCTGGGGGTGACCGTGTCCGCTCCGGAAGGATCCCCATGCGACGCAGCATCGTCAACGACCCGGACGACCTGGTGGCCGAGGCCCTCGAAGGTCTCGTCCTCAGCCACCCCACCATGCTCGAGCTGGACGCCGAGCACCGCTACATCACCCGCAAGCAGAAGGCCCGCGACAAGGTGGGCCTGGTCTCCGGAGGTGGTTCGGGCCACGAGCCCCTGCACTCCGGCTTCGTGGGGACCGGCATGCTCGACGTGGCCGTCTCCGGCGCCGTGTTCGCCAGCCCCACCGCGCTGCAGGTCCTGGAGGCCACCAAGGCGGCCGATGCGGGCCGCGGTGTGGTCCAGATCGTCAAGAACTACACCGGTGACGTGCTGAACTTCCGCATCGCCGGTGAGATCAGCGGCGATGATGCCATCGACACCGAGATCGTGCTGGTGGACGACGACCTTGCCAGCGACACCGGCGAGGATGACGGCCCCGGCCGCCGCGGCACCGCCGCCACCGTGATCGTGGAGAAGATCTGCGGGGCCGCCGCCGAGAACGGCATGGACCTCCAGCAGGTGGCCGCAGTGGGCCGCACGGTCGCGCAGCGCTCGCGCACCATGAGTCTGGCCCTCGCCGCCGGCACGCACCCCGGGGACGACGAGCCCCAGTTCACCCTGGACGCGGGCGAGGTCGAGTTCGGCGTGGGCATCCACGGCGAGCGAGCCCAGCAGCGCATCCCCTTCACCGGGGCCGACGAGCTGATCGAGCAGCTGGTGGACCCGCTGCTGGAGGAGCTGGAGCTGGGCCGCGGCACCGAGGTGCTGGCGATCGTCAACGGGCTGGGCTCGGCCTACCCGCTGGAGCTGAGCCTGGCCGCGCGGGCCCTGCACCGTCGTCTCGACACGGACGGGATCACGGTGGGCCGCTCCCTGGTGGGCTCCTATGTGACCAGCCTGGACATGCACGGCGTGTCCATCACCCTGATGCCGCTGGAGGACGAGCTGCGCGAGCTCTGGGACGCGCCCGTCCGCACCCCCGCCCTGACCTGGTAAGGAGATCCGCCATGAACGAGAGCAGCACCAGCAGCACCGGCGCCGGCCGTGGCGCCACGCTCGGCGAGGACTTCGGTCGCGCCTTCATCACCCTCACTCACGAGACCCTCACCGCCGCCGCCGACGCCCTCGGCGATCTGGACCGCCGCGCCGGCGACGGCGATTTCGGCACCAACGTGCGCACCGCCATGAAGGGCACCGCGACGAACATCGAGAACGATGCCCCGTCCAGTTACCGCGAGTGGCTCACCGCCATGTACATGGGGTGGCTGGGCGTGGGCGGCACCAGCGGGCCCCTGTTCGGCATGTTCTTCCGCGACCTCGCCAAGGCCGGGTCCGACCAGGGCCCCGACTCGGGCGTGCCCGGCTCTGATGCCACCGGCGCGCCGACCCTCGAGCAGTTCGCGCAGGCGCTCGCCGACGGCCAGGCCACCGTGCAGAAGTACGGTGAGGCCAAGGTGGGGGACAAGACGATGGTCGACGCCCTGGACCCGGCCGTCGCCGCACTGAAGGACGCCGATGCCTCCGACGCCGTAGCCGCCCTGGCCGCGGCGGAGGAGGCCGCGATCGCCGGGGCCCGTGACACGGCCGAGTCCACCGCGAAGCGCGGCCGCGCCAGCTACGTGGGCGATGCCGCCAAGGGCGTGATCGATCCGGGTGCCGCCACGATGGCCCTGGTGATCGGTGCCGCCCGCGCCGCAGCGGCGGGGGAGTCGAGCGTGGAGGCCGACTGGATCGGGTGAGGGCCCCGCCCCTGTACGACAATGGGTGCCATGACCGACGGCCTGCTGTCCCAATCCTTCACCAGCGCTGCAGCGGACACCGACCGCAGCGTCGACCCCGACCTCGTCGCCCGTGCCCGCGCCTTGGCGGCGAAGGGAACGGTGCTGCTGCGCAACGAGAACGACGTGCTGCCCTTCACCGCGGGCACCCGCCTCGCGCTGTTCGGACGCATCCAGAAGGACTGGATCGCGGTGGGCTACGGCTCCGGTGGCGACGTGAACCCCCCGTACGTCACGAATCTGCTGGACTCCCTGCGCGAGAGCGGGAGGGTGGAGGTGGACCTGCAGCTCGCAGAGCAGTACGAGGCCTGGTGCGAGCAGAACCCCGCCGACCCCGGCGAGCACTGGGGTGCCTGGCCGCGCCACTACCCCGAGATGCCGCTCGATGACGACGCGGTGCGCGAGGCCGCCGGCCGGAACGAGGCCGCCGTCGTGGTGATCGGCCGCGCTGCGGGGGAGGACCGCGACGCTGAGCTGGCGGGGGGCTCCTACTACCTGACGGATGCCGAACATGCGCTGCTGTCCCAGGTCACCGGCGCCTTCGACCGCACCGTCGTGATCGTCGACGGCGGCAACGTGATCGACCTCAGCTGGACGGAGAACTACCCGCTCGACGGCGTGATGATCGCCTGGGCGGGCGGGATGGAGGGCGGCCGTGCCACGGCCGACGTGCTCACCGGCGCGGTCGAACCCGGTGGTCGGTTGACCGCCACCTTCGCCCGCCGCTACCAGGACCACCCCTCCGCCGGGCACTTCGGCGATGCGGACGTCACCGCGTACGTCGAGGACGTGTTCGTCGGCTACCGCTACTTCGAGACCTTCGCTCCGGAGAAGGTGCTGTTCCCCTTCGGATCCGGTCTCGGCTACACCCGGTTCGACATCGAGCCGACCGGTGTCCATGCCGATGAGGGCACGATCCTGGTGCGCGCCCGCGTCACCAACACCGGCGACCGTCCCGGGGACGAGGCCGTGCAGGTGTACGTGCACAAGCCCTCCGGCGAACTGTCCCAGCCGCTGCGTGCCCTCGCCGCCTTCGGCCGCACCGGTGAGCTCGCCCCCGGGGAGAGCCGTGAGATGGAGCTGCCCATCGCCTGGGCCGATCTCGCCTCCTACGACGATGCCGGGGCCACCGGCCACCGCAGCGCCTACGTGCTGGAGGCGGGCAGCTACCGCTTCCATGTCGGGCACGACGTGCGCAGCGCCCATGACGCCGGAGCTGTCGACATCACCGAGCTGCGCGTGGTCCAGCAGCTCGAGGAGGCCGCCGCGGTGGATCCCGCCCACGGCTTCGAGCGCATCGTGCTCGAGCACGACGACAACGGCGACCCCCGGATCGGGTACGCACCCGTGCCCACCCGCACCACCTCGCTCAAGCAGCGCATCCTCGACCGGCTGCCCGAGGCCGTGGACCCACCCGTCGGGGACGCGCCCACCTTCGAGGAGGTCCTGGAGGGGACCGCCGGGCTGGACGGCTTCATCGCCACCCTCACCCCCCGCGAGCTGGCCGACCTCACCTACGGCGACGTGACGATGGACAGCCCGCTGGGTGCCGCCGGCAACGCTGGGGCCCTCGGCGGTGTCAGCAGGGCGCTGCGTGACCGCGGGGTCATCCCCGCGATCACCACCGACGGGCCCTCCGGGATCCGACTGTCCACGTACGCCTCCCTGCTGCCCTGCGGCACCGCACTCGCCTCCACCTGGGATCCGCAGGCCGTCCAGGAGCTGTGCGCACGGCACGGCCAGGAGATGTCCCGCAAGGGGTCGGACATCCTGCTCGGCCCCGGTATGAACATCCAGCGCGACCCGCTGTGCGGCCGCAACTTCGAGTACTTCTCGGAGGATCCGCTGGTCTCCGGCCTCACGGGCGCGGCCCAGGTCAACGGCATCCAGTCCCAGGGACTGGCCGCCTGCCCCAAGCACTTCGCCTGCAACAACCAGGAGTTCAAGCGGAGCCAGGTCGACGTGCGGGTCTCGGAGCGGGCACTGCGGGAGATCTACCTGCGCGGCTTCGAGCTGATGGTGCGCGAGTCCTCGCCGTGGGCGATCATGACCTCGTACAACAAAATCAACGGCGTATGGGGCCACTACCACTACGACCTGATCACCTCGATCCTGCGCGGCGAGTGGGGCTTCACAGGTCTGGTCATGACCGACTGGTGGATGCGGATGGCGCAGGACCCGGACTTCCCGGCCCTGCACGACAGCGGCTACCGCGTGCGCGCGGGAGTCGACGTGCTCATGCCCGGTTCGATCCACAGCCAGCAGCCGGTCAGGGACGAAGGCGTCCTGGAGAGCCACCGGGCCCAGGACGGACTCACCCTGGGCGAGATGCAGGAAGCTGCCCGCCACGTGCTCGGCTACCTCGCCGCAGTGCGCCCCCAGGGCCACCGCATGGGCCGTGGGGAGCGCGAGGAGCACTGACGCCGCGCGGCACCCGACTACGCTCGACCATTCCGACCCAAGGAGCATCAGTGAGCATCACCCACCGTCCCCTGCACGACGACTGGACGCTGTCGATCGTCGACGGCCCCGCCCCCTTCGAGGCGCGCGACGTCCCTGCCACCGTCCCGGGGACCATGATCACCGACCTGCTGAGCGCGGGCCTGATCCCGGACCCGTACCTCGACCGCAACGAGCACGACCTGGCCTGGACCGGCGAGGTCGACGCCCGGTACCTCACACGGTTCACCTGGAGCGACCGGGGCGCGCAGCGGACGGATCTGGTCGCCGGGAGCCTGGACACCGCGGCGACCATCAGGTTGAACGGTAAACTCGTGGCGCAGGTCCAGAACCAGCACCGCTCCTGGCGATTCGACGTGCGCGAGCACCTCCTCGAGGGGGAGAACGAGCTGGAGATCCTGTTCGCCTCCCCGCTGCGCACCGCCCGGGAGAACATCCAGGTGCTCGGCGAGATGCCGTTCAGCGGCAACGACCTGCCCTACAACGCGATCCGGAAGATGGCGTGCAACTTCGGCTGGGACTGGGGGCCGGTGCTGGTCACCAGCGGCATCGCCGGGCCGATCGGCCTCGAGGAGTGGTCGACGGCGCGCCTGGGATCCGTGCGCCCGCAAGTCACCCTCGATGGTGAGGACGGCCTCGTGGACCTCGCCGTGGGCCTCGAGCGGGCAGGGGACGCCGTCCCCGTCGTCGTCGAGGTGGAGATCACGGACGCCGGCGGCGTCGTGGCCGCCACCGCGACCAGGGGGATCCCCGAGGACCAGGACGGCGCGGATGTGCGGGTGCGGGTGCCGCATCCTGAGCTGTGGTGGCCCCGTGGCTACGGTGAGCAGCCCCTCTACGGGATCGCGATCAGCATCCGTGACGGCGAGGGTGCGGAGCTCGACCGGACCGAGCACCGCATCGCGTTCCGCACCGCCCGCGTGGTCGAGGAGCCCGACGAGATCGGCACCAGCTTCACCTTCACGGTCAACGGCCGGCCCGTCCTCGCCAAGGGCGCCAACTGGATCCCCGAGGACTGCTTCCCCACGCGCCTGACCACGGACGACTACCGACGATCGATCATGGATGCCGTCGAGTCGGGGATGAACACGCTGCGGGTCTGGGGCGGCGGACTGTACGAGTCCGACGTGCTGTACGACCTGTGCGACGAACTGGGGATCCTGGTGTGGCAGGACTTCGCCATGGCCTGCGCGGCCTACTCGGAGCAGGAGCCGCTGCGCAGCGAGATCGAGGCCGAGGCACGCGAGCAGATCGTGCGCCTGGCCTGGCACCCCTCCCTGGTGCACTGGAACGGTTCGAACGAGAACGTCATCGGGTACTACACGTGGGGGTGGAAGGACAAGCTCGAGGAGGGTGCGGCCTGGGGCCTGGGGTACTACCTCGACCTGTTCCCCGCACTGATGGCCGAGCTGGACCCGACCCGCAGCTATTCTCCCTCGAGCCCCTACTCCCGCGGGGACGTCTCCAAGCCGGGCAACCCCGACCACGGAACCATCCACAACTGGGTGGCGTGGTGGAGCGGCGACGACAACGACTACACCCGGTACCGCGACAACGTGCCCCGCTTCTCCGCGGAGTTCGGCTACCAGGGGGCAGCGAACTACGCCACGGTGGAGCGGATGGTCAGCGAGCGCCCTCTGCGCGAGGACTCCGAGACGATGCTGTCGCACCAGAAGGCCTCGGGTGGCCAGGACAAGCTGTACCGCGGCTTCGCTGCCCACGTGCCGGCGCCGGTGGGCTACGAGGACTTCCACTTCACCACGCAGCTGAACCAGGCCCGCGCCCTGATCTGCGGGATCGGGCACTACCGGTCGCACTGGCCGGTGTGCGCCGGGACCCTCGTGTGGCAGCTGAACGACTGCTGGCCCGTGACCAGCTGGGCCGCGGTCGACGGCGACGGCCGCCGCAAGCTGCTGTGGTACGCCCTGCGGGACATCTACGCGCCCATCCTGATCACCGTGCAGCCGCGTGAGGACGGCGAGATCGTCTCAGTCGGCAACGACACGGACGAGCAGCTCGACTCGCGTCTGCTGCTGCGCCGCCAGGACCACACCGGCCAGGTGCTGGCGCGAACCGAGATCGATGTCGAGGTGCCCCCGCGCAGCGTGGCATCGGTGCGGATCCCGGAGGACCTCGCCACCCCGCAGGACGCGGACCGGGAAGTGCTCGTGGTGGAGTCGACCGAGGGCCATGGCCGCACCGTGCACTTCTTCGCCGAGGACAAGGACAGCGCCCTTCCCGAGGACGCCGTGGAGGCGACGGTCCGCCGTGTCGATGACGGGTACCAGATCATCGTGAGCGCCTCCGGCACTGTGCGCGATCTGTGCGTGCTGGCCGACAAGGTGGACCCGGACGCAGTGACCGAGACCCAGCTGCACACCCTGCTGGCCGGGGAGACGGCAGTGGTCATGGTGCGCTCCCGGGCGGATCTGGATCCGCAGGCGTTCCTCGCCCCCGGCGTCATCATGAGTGCGAACGACCTGGTCGCCCGCGCCCGTAGACGGGAGCGTGAGCAGCAGGACTGACCCCGCCCGGTCGGGCGGCGCTCACCCCGCCTGCTCGGTGCGGACCACCTCGCCGGCACCGTTGATCAGGGTGACGCAGTCCTTGGTGCGGACCTCCATGGGGCCCTCCAGCTGTGCACCCTCGTCGACGATGCACCCGCTCAGGTGCACGCCGGCGCCGATGCGGGCCTCGTCCAGCACCACGCAGTCCTCGAGGTGGGCACCCTCCTCGACCTGCACCGATGGGCCGATCACGCTGTGCCGCACGAGCCCCTTCACCACTGAGCCGGAGGCCAGCATGGACTCGGCGACGTCGGCGCTGCTGCCCACTCGTGCGGGCACGAGCTGCGGCGGGGCGGTGAAGATCGGCCACTCGGGATCGTCCAGGTCCACGCCCGTGCCGTCCAGCAGCTCCATGTGCGCGCGCCAGTAGGCGCTGAGGGTGCCGATGTCCTGCCAGTAGCCCTCCAGCCGGTGCTCGACCACGGTGTGGTTCTCGACGAAGTGGGGGATCAGGTCCTCCCCGTAGTCGTCCAGGCCGTCCTCGCCACCCAGCTCCTCCAGGGCTGTCAGCAGGGCCGGCCCGTCGAAGCAGAACGTCTCGGTGACCACGAGGTCCGTGGGCGGCTCCTCCGGCTTGTACCAGAACTCCTCGATCACGCCCTTCGTGCCCACCTTCACCACGCCGTAGCGGCTGGCGTCGCCGTCGTGGCGGGTGGTGACGATGGTGAGGTCGGCGCCGGCGACCCGGTGGGTGTCCACCACGTCGGTGAGGTTCAGCGTGAACAGGTGATCGGCGCTCATCACCAGTACCAGCTCGGGTTCGAAGGAGGCGATCTGCCTGCGGAAGTGCCACAGGCTGTCGCTGTTGCCCTGGGGCAGGCCCTCCCCGGTGCCGCCGGTGAACGGGGCCAGGATCCGCAGTCCGGCGTGGGTGCGGTCCAGGTCCCAGGGTCGGCCGTTGGACAGGTGCTCGTTCAGGGCGTGCGGCAGGTACTGCTCCACCACCCACACGTCGCGCACGTGGCTGTTGGCCAGGTTGGACAGGGCCACATCGATCAACCGGTAGTTGCCCGCCACCCGCACCGCCGGTTTGGTGCGGTGGTCGGTGAGGGCGTCCAGCCGTGACCCGGCACCACCGGCCAGGACGATCGCGAGCACTCGTGGGATGCGCATGGTGGGGGCCTCTCGGGTGGTCGGCAGGAGTGCGGAGGTTTCTACTCCCCGATGCTGAGTATCGGCCCGGAGCGACGTCGATCGCATCCGGGATGCGGTACGAACGGTGGGAATCGCGGCTTCGCACCACGCTGCCCCACCCGACCCCTGGCTAGCATGGCCATCATGGCCTCCGTCACCGCCCGTTACCGTCGGATCGCCGAGGTCCTGGTGCGCAACGGCATGTCGGCCCTCGCCGATCAGATCGGCCTGCGCGAGCACATGAGCGGACTGGTGTACCGCCACCTCTCCGGCGACGACTCCGGCCCCGTCCCCGGCCCGATGCGCCTGCGCCGTGCCCTGGAGGACCTGGGGCCGACGTTCGTCAAGCTCGGCCAGATGCTCTCCACCCGCCGCGACCTGCTCCCGCTGGAGTACACCTCGGAGCTGGAGAAGCTGCAGACCAGCACCTCGCCCGTCACCTATGCGCAGATCGCCGAGACGATCCGGCGCGAGCTGGGCGCGGACCCGCACGAGGTGTTCTCGCACTTCGAGGAGGTGCCGCTGGCGTCGGCCTCCATCGGCCAGGCCCACCGCGCCCGCCTGCAGGACGGCACCGAGGTGATCGTGAAGGTGCGCAAGCCCGGTGCCGCGGAGATGATCCACTCGGACCTGGACCTGATCCGCTCCCTGGCGGCGCTGGCCTCCCGCGAGTGGTCCCTCGCCCGTGACGCCGACATCGAGTCGGTGGTGGCGGCCTTCGATCGCATGATGCGCCGCGAGCTGGACTACCGCACCGAGGCAGACAACGCGCGCCGCCTGCGCCGCAACCTGGCCGAGGACCGCACGGTGCGGGTCCCCCGTGTGTACCGGGAGCTGACCACCTCCGAGGTGCTCACCGAGCAGTTCGTCACCGGGATGGTCATCACCGACACCACCGCGCTGGACGCCGCCCGCATCAACCGCCGCAAGGTCGCCCACGACGCCACCGAGTCCCTGCTGCGGATGGTGCTGGTGGACGGCTTCTTCCACGCCGACCCGCACCCCGGCAACCTGTTCGTGGAGACCGACGGGACCATCTGGCTGATCGACTTCGGGATGGTCGGCACCCTCTCCCCGCAGGTGCGCGAGCACCTGCTGTGGCTCGCCTTCGCCCTGGGCCGACAGGACGAGGACGGCGCGGTCTCCGCCCTGCTGCAGCTGGCGCCCCCACGCGGAGGGGTGGACCGCAGGCGGCTCTCGCGCGACGTGTCCGAACTGCTGGACATGCTGACCGAGAAGCCGCTGGGAGAGATCTCCGTCGCCGCCGTGGTGGAGCGCATCACCGCCCTGCTGCGCCGCCACCGCCTGCAGCTGCCCTCGGACGTCTCGGCCCTGCTGCGGATGCTGGTGCTCACCGAGTCCAGCGCCGTCACCCTGGATCCGGGCTTCCAGGTCGCGACGGTGCTCGAAGAGGTGCTGCCGATCGCGATGGGCGAGCTGCTGAGCCCCGAGGCGCTGGCCCGGCGGGCGGGAATGGCGGGCCGCACCGCGCTGCGGCTGGGCACCGACCTGCCCCAGCGGGCACTGCGCCTGCTGGACGACTACGAGAGCCGCGGTGTGGACGTGCACATCGACGCCGCGGACCTCGACAAGGTCATCACCCGCATGGAGAACACTGCTGACCGCCTGATCGTGGGCATGACGATGAGCGCGCTGATGGTGGGGATCTCCACGGTGCTGGCCTCGCAGCCGTCGGCCGGGGGCCGCATGAGGGACCCTCTGCTGATCGGCGCGGGCGGCACCACGGCCCTGATGGGCATGCTGCTGGCCGCCGGCGCCGGCCCCGTGCGCACCGCCGGAAGATTCGTACGACGGAACCTGCGTGGCAGTTGAGACTCCCCGGGCACGCGCGAGTGCCCGCATCACCCTGACCCTCGCTGCCCTGGCGATGCTGGGTCCCTTCACCATCAACACGGTGTTCCCGGCGTTCAGCCGCATCGGTGAGGAGTTCGGCGCCAGCGAGGCCGAGCTGCAGCAGCTGATCAGCGCCTACCTGGGGGCCTTCGCGGTGCTCAGCGTGTTCCACGGGCCGCTCTCCGACGCCCTGGGCAGGAAACGGGTGATGATCGGCGGGCTGGTGATCTACCTGGCCGCCATGTTCGGCGCGATCCTGGCCGGCGGGCTGGGCGTGCTGATTGCGCTTCGCATCCTGCAGGGGGCCAGCGCGGGCGCGGCCACCATCGTCTCCCGCGTGGTGATCCGCGACCTGTTCGAGGGAGCCCAGGCGCAGCGCCTGATGGCCCGGGTGATGATGATCTTCGCACTCGCCCCCGTGCTGGCACCCGTGCTGGGCGGCTGGCTGCTGCTGCTGGGGGACTAGCGCTGGGTGTTCGCCGGCGTCGGCATCTACGGCGTGGTGGTGCTGGTGCTCACCGCGATGATGCCCGAGTCCCTGCCACCCGAGCACCGCACCCCGCTGCGGCTCGGCTCCGTACTGGGGGCCCTGTGGCGGGTGGGGCGCTCCGCGGTGATGCTGCGCATCGCCGCTGCCACAGCCCTCGGCTTCGCCGCCCACTTCGTGTTCGTGGCCTCCGCCCCGATCGTGGTGGTGCGCCTGCTGGGCCTGGGGGAGCAGGACTTCTGGGTGCTGTTCGCGCCCCTGATCATCGGGATGATCGCCGGCTCCTGGGTGGTGGGGCGGGCGGCCGACGCGATGGACCGCGCCCGGCTGATCACCATCGGCTACCTCGCCACCATCGTCACCACCACCGTGAACCTGCTGCTGGTGATCATCGCCCCCGCACCCACCGGCGGCTACGACGCCTCCCTGGTCCCGGTGCTGATCGGGCCGATGCTGATGAGCTTCACGGCCTCGCTGTTCTTCGCGCCGATCCAGTTGGAGATCCTGGACCTGTTCCCCTACGAGCGGGGCGCGGCCGCCTCCCTGGGCACGTTCTTCACGCTGCTCACCAACGCCCTGCTGGCCGGGGTGATCGCGCCCCTGGCCACCGCGAGCCTGGTCTCGCTGGCGGTGACGGCGCTGTGCTTCGTACTGGCCGGCAGCGCCCTGTGGGGGTGGCACCTGCTGGTGCGGCGGCGGTTTCTCGACCGCGCAGAGCCGTCCGGAGGGGCGGCGGCGCAGCCGGTGGACGGGACCCGCTGACCCCGCGCCGGTCACTACACTCGACGGCATCATGACCAGCGACGCCACCCCCACCACGCCCGACTTCCCGAACACCTCCGCGAACGACGCCCCCGGCGCCGATGCGACCCCCGCCACCAGCGCTCCCGGCACCGATGCGACCCCCGACTGGGTGCGCTTCTACGAGCCCGGGGTCCCCGCCACCATCGACATCCCCGACGAGTCCCTGACCGACATGTGCGAGCGCTCCTGCGCCGAGGCCGGGGACAGGGTGGCCACCGAGTTCTTCGGCGCCACCATGACCTACACCGAGATGGGGGAGCGGATTGCCTCCGCCGCCGAGGGCCTGCGTCGCATGGGTGTGCGCCCCGGTGACCGGGTGGCGATCCTGCTGCCCAACTGCCCCCAGCACCTGATCGCGTTCTACGCGGTGCTGCGGCTGGGCGGCATCGTGTGCGAGCACAATCCTCTCTCCACCGAGCGCGAGCTGGAGGAGGTGTTCGCCGACCACGGCGCCCGCATCGCCATCGCGTTGGACACCGTGGTGCCGAAGCTGCGCGCGATCCCGTCGGCCCCCAAGGTCGTGGCGGTGAACCTGCTGGACGCCTTCCCGATGGTGAAGCGCCTGGCGCTGCACCTGCCGGTGCCGAAGCTCGCCGCCCAGCGCAAGCAGCTCACCAGCGGTGCCAAGGGCGACATGACCTGGAAGCAGCTGGTGGCCCACCCCGCGCTGCCCGCCTCCCACCCGCGGCCGACGATCGAGGACCTGGGCGCGATCCAGTACACCTCGGGCACCACCGGTGTGCCCAAGGGCGTGATGCTCTCCCACCGCAACATGTACGCCAATGCGCTGCAGGGCGTGGCCTGGATGCACGGCGCGCGCACGGGCGAGGAGACCAGCTACGCGATGCTGCCGATGTTCCACGCCTTCGGCATGGTGCTGTACGTGACCTTCGGCGTGTACAAGCAGGTCCGCCAGGTGCTGTTCCCCCGCCCCGACGTGGACATGGCGCTGACCGCGATGAAGAAGAGCCCGCCCACCATCTACTGCGCGGTCCCGCCGCTGTACGAGCGCACCGCCCAGGGCGCGAAGGAGAAGGGCATCTCGCTCAAGGGCGTCAAGTGGTGCATCTCCGGTGCCATGACGCTGCCCGACGAGGTGGTGGAGCTGTGGGAGTCCGTCTCCGGCGGCAGGCTGGTCGAGGGCTACGGCCTGACCGAGTGCGCCCCCATCGCCATGGGCAACCCCTTCTCCGACACCCGCAAGACCGGCACCATCGGCATCCCCTTCCCCTCGACCCTGCGCCGGGTGGTCGACGAGGACGGCGAGGACGTGGGCCCCGGCGAGAGCGGCGAGCTGCTGGTCAAGGGCCCCCAGGTGTTCCAGGGCTACTGGAACAACCCCGAGGCCACCGCCGAGGCGATGACCGAGGACGGGTGGCTGCGCACCGGCGACCTGGTCACGCTCGACGAGGACGGCTTCGCCACCATCGTGGACCGCAAGAAGGAGATCATCATCACCGGCGGCTTCAACGTCTCCCCCAGCGAGGTGGAGCGCGTGCTGCGCGACCACCCCGCCATCGAGGAGGCCGCCGTCGTCGGCATCCGCCAGGAGCGGGGCGACGAGAAGGTGGTCGCCGCCGTCATCGCCTCCGGTGAGATCGATGAGGCCGAGGTCCGCGCCTGGGCGAAGGAACGGCTCAGCGCCTACAAGGTGCCGCGCCGGATCGTGGTGGTCGAGGACCTGCCGCGCTCCCTGATCGGCAAGGTGCTGCGCGGCGAGGTGCGGGAGCAGCTCACCGCGGGGAAGTGAGCCCGCAGCTCACCGCGGCTCGGTGAGCACCCGCGCCTGCTCCTGAGCCTTCAGCGCCAGCTCGACGGCCTTGAAGGCGTGCTTCTGGGTCATGGCGTTCTCGGTGCGGTTCAGCACGTCCAGGATCAGGTCCCCGAAGAACGGGTAGCCCACCTGGCCGTCGGCCTGGATGCGATGCTCCCCGTCGCCGTCGACCAGCAGCACCTGGCCGGGGCCGTTGTCGGTGGTGATGTCCACGTACTTGCGCAGCTCGATGTAGCCCTCGGTGCCCAGGATGAAGGTGCGGCCGTCACCCCAGGTGCGCAGACCGTCGGGCGTGAACCAGTCCACCCGCACGTAGCCGGAGGCGCCGGAGGACAGGGCGATGTGCGCCTCTCCGAAGTCGTCGAGCTCGGGATGGTCGGGGTGGGCGAAGTTGCCGATCGCGCTGGAGAGGATCTCGGCGTCCTCGGAGCCGGTGAAGGTGAGCATCTGCTCGAAGTTGTGGGAGCCGATGTCGGTGATGATCCCGCCGTACTGGGCGCGGCGGTAGAACCAGTCGGGGCGCGACTCCGGGGCGCCCAGGCGGTGCGGGCCCATCCCCATCACCTGGATCACGCGGCCGATGGCCCCCCGGTCGATCAGCTGGCCGGCCAGGACAGCGGCCTCCACGTGGATCCGCTCGGAGTAGTACACGGCGTACTTCTGCCCGGTGCGGGTGACGGCCTCGCGGGCCGCAGCCAGCTGGTCCAGGGTGGTCAGCGGGGTCTTGTCGGTGAAGTAGTCCTTGCCGGCCTCCATCACCCGGATGCCCAGCGGGGCGCGGTCCGAGGGGATCGCGGCGGCGGCCACCAGGCGTACCTCCTCGTCGGCGAGGACCTGTTCCTCGCTGTCGGCGATTCGGACCTCGGGGAACCGCTCCTGGAAGGCGGCGGCGCGCTCGGGCTGCGGGTCGTACACCCAGCGCAGGGTGCCGCCGGCCCCGATCAGGCCCTCGGTCATGCCCACGATGTGCCCGTGGTCCAGGTGCATCGCGGCGAACACGAACTCACCGGGCTCCACCACGGGCTTGGGCATGGCGGCGGGGGCGTAGGTGGCTCCGTCGGAGGCGCTCATCGAGGGTCCTTTCGCTCGTGGGTGGCGGCGGCAGCGACGCGGCCCATCCCTGCCCGGAGCGGACGAGTGGCCTGGGTCACCATGGTGAGTCTCCCGCATCCACCTGCTGGTCGAGCGCGGATGCCGGTGGTTGCCATGCGCGGGCGCGCGGCGGGATGCCCCTGCGTGGGGGGCGTTGGGCGTGCAGGAGTCAGAACGGCGGGTCGTCGAAGGCATGAGGTGGAGTCGGGGGAGCTGGTGGAGGGGGATCGGGCTGCGGGGGAGCGTGGGCCTTCGACGCCGGTGGCGGGGCGGGCTCCGATCGCGGGGTGGGTGACGTGCCCTGGGCCCCGTGTGGACTTCTCCAGGTGATCGCCGTGGCCCCGGCGGCGGGGGAGGTCGTCGTCGCCCTCTGCACCACCCAGTGCCCGTGCTCCTTCAGGTAGTTGCAGCGAGCGCACAGGCCCTGCCCGTTGCCGAAGCTGGTGGGCCCTCCACGTGCGTGGGGATCGATGTGGTCCAGATGCCGGATCCTGGCGTTGCACCAGGGGGTGCGGCACGTCTGGTCGCGCCATCTGATCATGCGCGCCAGGCCCACCGGGAACGCTCGGGCGGTGGACTCCATCGCTACCAGTTCACCGCTGACGGGGTGGGTGTACAGGCGGCGGAACACCGCGGTCGAAGCGGCATCGGCGTGCTCGTGCTGCCTCCAGGTGCGGTTGGCCGGGATGATGGAGCCGGGTGGGCGCCCGCACATGGTGTCGGTGACGATGTGCGCGGGCAGCGCGCCGTATCCCTCGATGCGGGCGAACTCCGCATCGGCCGCGCCGCCCAGCAGGGCACGGTCGGTGATCACGATCCCGACGTCGTGCCTGGTCCCGGGGGCGGCGTAGGTGCCCCCGGTCACGGCGGCGACGAGCTGATCGGCCTGAAGGGCACCGAATGAGTCCCGGGCGCCGGCCGCGCGGCGGGCCTCCGCCCCGGTGGTGAGGCTCTTCATCACGGCGGCGGCATCCAATGCGCGCAGGGTGGCCGAGATGCGGGCCATGCCGTCACCGAGGGGAACCATCGTCACGTTCCGCTTCCGCGCGGCGCGCTCGGCGCGGGCACGGGAGTCACCCGGATGCAGGGCGTGGCTCATCTCCCGCACGAGCTGCCCGGTGCGACGGGTGCCGAGGCCGTCGAGACGGGTGGGATCCTCCTGGATCCACCGGTCGATCCGGGCGCACGTGGCCGGATCCGCGTTGTCCAGCGCACGGGTGATGGCATGGACGCTGCGCTCAGGCAGGCGCCCCTGGGCCAGCTGCTGGTAGGTGGTGGGCATCTGCGCGACCAGCCTGCGCGCGCATGCCAGTGACATGGAGGACGAGCTGGGGGAGGTGCGGCGGGCCAGGGCCACCTCGTTCGCGGCGGCACGCCCCTGGTCCCGTTCCCTCACATCACGAGCGGCGTCCGCCTCGCGGATGCGGTCCTCGGCCGCCACCTGCCATGTGGCGTCCAGTGCGGCGATCCCCGCGCGCAGCTGCTCGATCCCCGCCAGCACGGCGAGGGCTTCCTGGGGCGAACCGGGCTGCGTATCAGGAACGGGATCGAGCACCGACACGGTGGCGGTGAATGCGGCCAGCGCGCGGGCGATGATCTCACCCACGATATTACTCACCGCGCCGGAGTCCGGCAGGCGGGAGGCGTGCTCCAGCGCCCGCGCGAGGACGTCACCAGCGGGCAGGCTGTTGCCTGACCTGGTGCTGTCGTCGCCTGGGAGCTGAGGTTCCATGCTCCCATTCTGCGTCGCGGCACCGACAATCGAAAGAACGTTCGACGATTGGGGATAACTCCGCGCCGTCCCGGGAAAAATTAGCCTGACGGGAAACAGGATGTGGAAAGGAATGTGGATAACTGGTCATTGTGGAGGAACCTGGGTCACAGCCCTCGCTTGAACCCCGTATGGCTCGCCACGTACCCGGCCCGCTCGTAGAACCGATGTGCGGCATCGCGCCTGCGGTCGCACGTCAGCTGCGACAGCACCGCCCCCTGCTCGCGCCCGTACGCATGGGCCCACTCCAGCAGCATGCTGCCGAGTCCCAGATCCCGCACGGACTCCGCCAGCCGCAACGCCTCGATCTGGAGCCGCGAGGCACCGCCCCGCGAGAGCCCGGGGATCAGGGACAGCTGCACCGTGCCGACCACGGTCGTCTGCCCCTCGACCACCGTGACCAGCAGCTGGCGGGGGTCCGCGTCGACCTCGCGGAACGCCGCCAGGTACGGGCCGAGATCGTCGGCCGACTCCCGGCCGCGCCCTAGCGGGTCGTCAGCCAGCAGGGCCACCAGCGCAGGCACGTCGGACTCGAGAGCCCGACGGATGAGAAAGCGGCGATCGCCGATGGTGAGAGTCTCCATGAACCGATCATCACCGACCGGTGGCGCCGACGAGCACGGGACGCGCCTTGCAGCCGCGCCTCGCGCATCAGGCTCAGGCGCCGCCAGCCGCGGCGCGAGCAGGCACGAGCCCACCTCAACCATTCGATGGAAGCCGCCTGACCAGCGGCTTCCTAGGGTGGAGGGATGAATCGTCTGCTCGTCACGTCCTTCGTCTACATGATCCTCGGTCTGGCCTCGGGTGTCTTCTACCGCGAGTACTCCAAGCTCACCGGCACGGTCGGTGAGCAGTCGCAGCTCTCCACGCTCCACACCCACCTGCTGGTGCTGGGCATGCTGGTGTTTCTCGTGGTGCTGGCGCTCGAGGCCACCGTGCGCGTCACCGGGCGCCGCTCGTTCACCGTCTTCTACTGGACCTACAACGTGGGCCTGGTGATCACGGTGGTGATGATGGTGGTGCGGGGCGTTCTCACGCTCAACGGGGCCGACCCCGCCGGCACCACCGCGGCGATCCCGGGTATCGCAGGTCTGGGCCACATGCTGCTGGCCGTGGGCCTGATCGCGCTGTTCGTCGCTCTGAGGGCGGCGGTCGCCGATTCCCAGGAGCGGTCATTCAGGGCGGGTGCGACGCTCGAGGTCGCGCCGGGCTGAACCTGTGGCGGGGAGAATGCCCCCATGCCCTCCGAATCGCCCGCCCCCGCATGCCTGCGTGCCGCGGCGGAGGGACTGCCCGTTGCACTGTCGCTGCCGATCCACCCTGCACTGCGCGGCTCGCTGCCGGAGCCGACGGCCGAGGAGGCCGCCGCGAGGGCCCGCCCGGTCACAGGGTGATAACGGTAGAGTGAATCCGCACGTCAGATCGGCGGCCCGGCCGGTTCTGCGCCGGGCAGCCCCTCGGACCCGCCTACGACGATGGAGACCACGGTGAACAGCGAATCCCCCTCGAACCTGACCGCCCCCGACCGCAACCTCGCCCTCGAACTGGTGCGCGTGACCGAGGCCGCCGCCATCGCGGGCGGCCGCTGGGTGGGCGCCGGCGACAAGAACAGGGCCGATGGCGCCGCCGTGGATGCCATGCGCTCCTTCATGGACACCGTGCGCATGAACGGCACCGTGGTGATCGGCGAGGGCGAGAAGGACGAGGCGCCCATGCTGTTCAACGGTGAGAAGGTGGGCGACGGCTCCGGCCCCGACGTCGACGTCGCGGTGGACCCGATCGACGGCACCCGCCTGACCGCGATGGGCTACGACAATGCGCTGGCCGTGTTCGCGGTCGCCGAGCGCGGCAGTATGTACGACCCCTCGGCCGTGTTCTACATGGACAAGATGGTGGTGGGCCCCGAGGCCGCGGACTTCGTGGACCTGCGCCTGCCGGTCAAGCAGAACATCAACCTGGTCGCCAAGGCCCTCGGCAAGCCGGTCGAGCAGGTCACCGTGTGTGTTCTGGAGCGCCCCCGCCACGAGAAGCTGGTCGAGGAGATCCGCGCCGCCGGAGCCCGCGTCAAGTTCATCATGGACGGCGACGTGGCCGGCGCGATCGCCGCCGCCCGCGGCACCGGCGTGGACATGCTGCTGGGCGCCGGCGGCACCCCCGAGGGCATCGTCGCCGCCTGCGCCATCAAGGCCACCGGCGGGATGATCCAGGGCCGCCTGGCCCCCAAGGACGACGAGGAGAAGCAGAAGGCCATCGACGCCGGCCACGACCTGGACCGCGTGCTCACCACCGATGACCTGGTCACCACCGACAACTGCTACTTCGCCGCCACTGGCATCACCCACGGCGACCTGCTGCGCGGCGTGCGCTACGACAAGGACTACGTGCACACCCACTCGATCGTCATGCGCGCCACCTCCGGCACCGTGCGGTTCGTGGACGCCGAGCACCGCGTGGAGAAGTGGGACCGCTGGCTGAAGGCGTGAGGTCCTTCCCCCAGCACGCGCCCCGCGGGACCTTCGTCCCGGCAGGGGCGCGTCCTGCTTCCTATGTGACCTAGAGCAAGCGGTTGTCCCTGTGACTGCCGCCGCACGAGCAGTCACATCGACCAGAACGCTCATATCCTGCCGCCATGCCCTATGAAGAGCCGCTGCGGGTGGCAGTGGACCTGGTGATCCTCACCCTGCGCGACCGCCAGCTCAGCGTGCTGCTGGTGCAGCGCGACGAGGAGCCGCATCGCGGTCGCTGGGCGCTGCCCGGCGGCTTCGTGACCGCCCAGGAGGATCTGGAGGAGGCCGCCCAGCGGGTGCTCGCCGACGAGGCCTCACTGGGTTCGCAGACCGTCTACCTCGAGCAGGTGCGCACCTTCGGCAAGCCCGACCGCGACCCCCGCGGCCGCGTCGTCTCCGTGGCCTTCATGGCGCTCGGTGCGAATCTCCCGGAGCCGCAGCGGGGCGAGGCGGTGGCCGATGCCCGCTGGTGGGCAGTGAAGGACCTCGCCGAGATCCAGCTGGCCTTCGACCACGCCACCGTGCTCGAGGCCGCGATCGATCGCGCCCGCTCCAAGCTCGAGTACACCACCCTCGCGGTCACCTTCCTGGAGCCGGAGTTCACCATCTCCCAGCTGCGCGGGGTCTACGAGGACGTATGGGGGGTGACCCTGGACGCCGGCAACTTCCACCGCAAGGCCACCCGCAGCCCGGGCTTCATCGAGGAGGTGGGCACCCGCGCCCACCTCACCGGTGGTCGCCCTGCGCGCCTGTACCGCGCCGGCGACGGCACCTCCCTGAACCCGCCGCTGATGCGCCAGGGTTGACCTCCGATGCTGCAGGGCTGCGTGCCGGACGGCCCTGGGCCGGTAGCCCTCGTCGTGACAGGATCGACCTGTGACCACCGACGACGCTCGCACCGCTCCCGACACGCCCGCCGCTGCCGATCCGGACGCACCCGCTCCCGACGGCACCGCGCACCCCGACCCGGCCAAGGCCAGGATCGCCGAGTCCTACCGGGCTCGTCGTGAGGACGTGCTGGCCGTGGCTCGCGCCATCCACGCCGATCCGGAGATCGCCTTCGAGGAGCACCGGGCCCACGATCGCTGCTGCGAACTGCTGGAGGGTGCCGGCTTCACCGTCGAACGGGGCATCGCCGAGCTGCCCACCGCCTTCCGCGCCACCCTGGGCAGCGGCTCCCTGGTGGCCTCGCTGTGCGTGGAGTACGACGCCCTGCCCGAGATCGGTCACGGCTGCGGGCACAACATCATCGCCGGCGCCTCCCTCGGCGCCGCGCTCGCCCTGGCCGAGGCGGTCCCCGAACTGGACCTCACCCTGCAGGTCATCGGCACCCCGGCCGAGGAGCACGGCGGCGGCAAGCAGCTGCTGATCGAGCGCGGTGCCTTCGAGGGCGTGCACCTGTCGCTGATGACCCACGCCATGGGCCACACCGACACCTACGACCCCCTGGGCTCCACCAGCCAGGCCGTGGGCCGCTGGCGCGCCACCTACACCGGTCGCGGAGCCCACGCGGCCGCCAACCCGTCCGACGGCCTCAACGCCAACGACGCCGCCGTGATCGCGCAGGTCGCCGCGGGCCTGCTGCGGCAGCAGGTGGCCGATGGGCAGCGCCTGGCGCTGGTGCCCCAGCAGTCCGGCGTCACCAACATCATCCCCGAGAGGGCCGAGGTCGACCTCGAGTGCCGGGCGCTGACCATGGAGCAGTTCACCTCCCTGCGCGACCGCCTCTTCGACTGCCTGCGCGCCGGGGCCGTCGCCACCGGCTGCGAGCTCGACATCACCGCCACCGAACCGGTCTACGAGCCGCTGCTGCAGGACGATGTGCTGGCCACTGCCTGGAACGAGGGAATGGAGGTGCTGGGCCGCCCGCTGACCGGCAGCCTCGGGGTGATGGCCGGCTCCACCGACATGGGCAACGTGTCCCAGCGGGTGCCCTCCCTGCACCCCTTCGTGGGCATCACCGGGGTGACGGCCCCCCTGCACACCCGCGACTTCGCCGCCGCGGCCGCGACCGACGAGGCCTACCGCCTCATGCACGACGCGGCCCTCGCGATGGCCTGGGCGATCCAGGACGTCGCCGCGACTGCCGAGCGCCGGGCACAGGTGCTGGCCACCGCGCAGGAGCTGGCGGAGCGCACGGCCTCGATCGCCCCGAGCGCGCCGATCACCCCGAGCGCCTCCCGGGGCGAGCAGGAAGCGTGAGACCAGCCCGCCCCGCAGTGCGGCGCCGGGCGCTGCTCCTCGGCCTGGGGATCGCACTGCCGCTGCTGCTCGTCTCCTGCGCCGAGGAGGAGCCGGAGCCCGTCGGCCCCGCACCGATCACCGAGGTGGGGGCGGAGGCCGTGTCCCCGTCCGGGGCGTACGTGGCGGTGATCGACGTGGCCGGGGACTCCGTGGGCGTACTGCTGCGGGATGCCGCCGGCGAGGACCTCTGGGCCGACGCCTACGGGTACACGCTCAAGGCCCCTCCCGCGCTGCTGTGGGAGGCCGAGCAGGACGTGCTGTGGGTCGTCACCGAGAACGGGGCAGTGCGCGAGCACGTGCGCATCGCCCCCACCGAGAGCGGCGGTTGGGCCCAGGAGGCGGGCGCTGAGCCGCCCGAGGAGATCACCCGCCGGCTCTAGGGCCGGAGTCACCGCACTGCAGGGCAAAGGTCCCCGTTCCGGGCCGCCCGAGGGGGCTACTGTCGAGTCATCAGCACCATGACGGTGCTCGACCCTCGCTCCCTTCTCCCGGAGGCTGACCCCATGTCCGCGTGCGTCCTGGTGGACAGCAAGGGCTGACGGACCTGCCGCGCGAGGACGCGCGGCGACAGGCGCCGAGGACGCAGG
>NZ_JALXKT010000010.1:0-67265 GCF_025144775.1 Brachybacterium sp. p3-SID957
CAGCGGTCGCTGCGCTCAGGCGCTGGCGACGACGCTGACCACGCGGCGGTCGCGCTTGCGGCCGAACTCGACGGTGCCCGCCGTGAGGGCGAACAGCGTGTCGTCGTTGCCGCGGCCCACGCCGTCACCGGGGTGGATCTTGGTACCGCGCTGACGCACGATGATCTCACCGGCGCCGACGACCTGGCCGCCGAAGCGCTTGACGCCGAGGCGCTGGGCGTTGGAGTCACGCCCGTTCTTGGAGGAGCTGACGCCCTTCTTCGATGCCATCTGGAATCAATCCTTCTCTCGTTACGAAGGGATCGCTCAGGCGATGCCCGTGATCTTCAGGCGGGTGAGCTCCTGGCGGTGGCCCTGGCGCTTCTTGTAGCCCGTCTTGTTCTTGTACTCGAGGATGCGGATCTTGGGACCGCGCAGCTCCTCGAGGATCTCAGCGGTCACCTTCACCTTGTCCAGATCGGACTTGGCGGAGGTCACCGAGTCGCCGTCGACCAGGAGGACGGGAGCGAGCTCGACGCTGTCGCCCGCCTCGCCGGACACGCGGTTGATCACGATGGTGTCACCGACCGACACCTTCTCCTGACGACCGCCTGCGCGGACGATTGCGTACACCACGTCACTGCTCCATCTTGGTTCGGGAATTGCTTGGTTCGGGACGTACCCGAGAGCCGGACTCGCGGACTCACCGCGCACCTGCGACCGTCGACCGGTCCTGCTGCGCCCTCGATCCACTCGAGAACACCCCAGGAGGGAGGTGCGGCCGCGCGACGCCCAGCGGGATCACGACTTCGGCGCGTTCTGCGCCAGGGGACAGCTTACGATCCCCGGGCGCGCCGGTCAACCATTCTTACCGGCGCGACCTGCGCAGATGCTGGCGGAAGCTGTGGAACTGGTCACCCTTCGGGGGTGACGGTCCCCTCGGCGCCGTCAGGGCTCGCCTGCTCGGGGTCGGTGCTGCCGGCCTCGGGGTCGATGCGGGTGACGGGCTCCGTGTCCCCGGTGCCGCTCGCATCGGCCGCGGGGGCCGACTCCTCGACGCGGTCGGCCTGCTCGGGCCGCTCGAGGGACCCGGCGTCGGCGGCGTGGGTGGCCTCGCCGGCCTCCTGCTGGGGCTGCTGGTCCGTCGGCACGGTTCCCTCCTGCTCTCCGGACTGGCCTGGCTCGTCGTTCGCGGTGGGGGTCTGCTCCTGGCCCTGCACCGAGACGACCTTGCCGTCCACGGTCACCTCGGGGCTCGACTGGTGACCGGAGGCCGCCGCGATCGAGGCGATGGTGGCACGGGCCAGGGCCCGGGAGCTCTCGTCCTCCTGCAGGCGGTGCACGTCCGGCGACTGCGGGTCGATCAGCTCACCCACGGCCTCCCTGGCCTCCGCGGAGCGGGACTTGCGCCCGCCGCGGCGCCGACCGGAGCGGGAGGACTCCTCGCCGGAGCCGTTGCCGCCTCCGCTGCCGGAGTTCGAGCCGTTCCCGTTGCCGCCGGTGTGGGCGTGGGAGCCGTCCATGTCCACGATCAGGCCGCGGCCGTTGCAGTGCTCGCAGGTGGCGGAGTACGTCTCCACCAGTCCCTGGCCCACGCGCTTGCGGGTCATCTGCACCAGGCCCAGCGAGGTCACCTCGGCGACCTGGTGCTTGGTGCGGTCGCGCCCCAGGCACTCGACGAGCCTGCGCAGCACCAGGTCGCGGTTGGACTCGAGCACCATGTCGATGAAGTCGATGACGATGATGCCGCCGATGTCCCGCAGCCGCAGCTGCCGCACGATCTCCTCGGCGGCCTCGAGGTTGTTGCGGGTGACGGTCTCCTCGAGGGAGCCGCCGGAACCGGTGAACTTGCCGGTGTTGACGTCCACCACGGTCATCGCCTCGGTGCGGTCGATCACCAGCGATCCGCCGGAGGGCAGGTACACCTTGCGGTCCATCGCCTTGAGCAGCTGCTCGTCGATGCGGTGCTTGGCGAACACGTCCTCGGGGCCCACGTGGCGGGTGAGCCGCTCCAGCAGGTCAGGTGCCACGGAGGAGATGTACTCGTGCACGTCGTCGTGGACCTTGCCGCCCTCGACGATCAGGGAGGTGAAGTCCTCGTTGAAGACGTCGCGCACCACCTTGATGGCGATGTCGGGCTCCTGGGACAGAGCGGCCGGGGCCGACTTCGACTTCTGGGCCTTCTGGATCTTGTCCCACTGGGCGCGCAGGCGCTCGACGTCGCGGGTGAGCTCCTCCTCGCTGGCCCCCTCGGCGGCGGTGCGCACGATCACGCCTGCATCCTCGGGGATGATCTGGCGCATGATCTTCTTCAGCCGCGCGCGCTCGGTGTCCGGCAGCTTGCGGGAGATACCGGTCATGGAGCCGCCGGGCACGAACACCAGGTAGCGGCCGGGCAGGGAGATCTGGCTGGTCAGGCGGGCGCCCTTGTGGCCGATCGGGTCCTTGGTGACCTGGACCAGCACGGAGTCGCCGCTCTTGAGGGCCAGCTCGATGCGACGCGGCTGCCCCTCCAGGCCCGCGGCGTCCCAGTTGACCTCGCCGGCGTACAGCACGGCGTTGCGGCCCTTGCCGATGTCCACGAAGGAGGCCTCCATGGAGGGCAGCACGTTCTGCACCTTGCCCAGGTACACGTTGCCCACCATCGAGGTCTGCGCCTTCTGGGCCACGTAGTGCTCCACCAGGACGTCGTCCTCGAGGACGGCGATCTGGGTGCGGCCTTTCTGCTCCCGCACCACCATGGAGCGCTTGACGGACTCGCGACGGGCCAGGAACTCTGCCTCGGTGATGACGCTGCGGCGGCGACCGGCGTCGCGGCCCTCTCGGCGACGCTGGCGCTTGGCCTCCAGGCGGGTGGAGCCCTTGACGGACTTCACCTCGTCGCGGCCCTCGCGCACCTTGACCACGGTGTTGGGGGGATCGTCCGGGGAGCTGACGTCACCGTCGCTGGATCCGGAGCGTCGCCGGCGCCGGCGCCGGCGCGAGCTCGAGGAGCTGGAGCTGCCCTCCCCGGAGTCCTTCTCGCCGTCGGAGTCCTCGCTCGAGGGATCCTCGGACTCGCCGTCCTGGTCGTCGCTGCCGCCGCGGGAGCTGTCGGTGCCGGAGTCCTGGTCGTCGCCGCCGATGCGGTCCTCGTCCCCACGGCCACGGCCACGGCGCCCACGGCCGCCACGGCGACGTCGACGCCGGGAGTTGCCGGAGCCCTCGCGGCCCTCATCGTCCTTGCTGTCGCCGGAGTCGTCGCCGTCCTCGGAGGAGCTGTCGTCACCGGTGCTCTCCTCGTCGGTGCCGCCGTCCTTCCGGGCCTCGCCCGCGGTGGCGTCCGAGCCCTGCTCCCCCACCGAGCCGCTGCGACGGCGCGAGCGGTTGCGGCGGTGGGGTGCGTCCTCGGCGTCCTCGGAGGAGGTGTCGTCGGCACCGTCCGTGTCCTGCCCGGAGTCGGAGCCCGCGTCGAAGGAGAGGTCGGCGCTGCCGACGGGGGCGTCCTTCGGGCCCACCGTCGTGCGCGGCTGCGCGGGCGCAGGCGCCTGGAACAGAAGCGAGGCGAAGTCCTGCTGGGCCTGCTCACGGCGCGCCCTGTCGTCATCGGCCTGACCGGCAGCCTGCTCAACCTCCCCACCGCGGGTGCGGGTGCTGGCCAGGGCGCGCAGGTCATCGGCGACGGGATTGGCGTCCTGCTCGTCGCCGTCCAGCTCGTCCTCGTCCTCCTCCTGCGCAGTGGCGGGAGAGGAGGCGACGGCTTCGGTGCGCGGCTCGGGCTGGGCGGCCGCCGGTGCGGTGCGCGGTGCGTCCTGCTGCGCAGCGGACCCCTGCGGGAGGACCTCGGAGCTCTCCGCGGCCTCGCCCGTCTCAAGATCCTGGGCGGCCGGCGCAGGAACGACGGGGGCTCCTGCGGGCGCACCCGCGCGGCGGCGGGGACGCTTGGTGGCGGTCGGCTCCGCCGCGGCGGCGGTCTGCTCGGGCACCACCGTGCGGAACACAGGGGTGTCCGTCGGGGTCTCCGGCGTGAGGACGGGGGCCGGGGCCCCTGCCGGCGCTCCCGCAGCGCGGCGGCGCCTGCGCGTGGGGGTGGTTCCGGTCGAATCCTCGTCGATCGATGCGCGGTCGTCGGTGCTGTCAGCCATGTGGCCGTCTCCTTCTGGAGGATCCAGCGCACCCTGGGTCCCATGTGGTCATCGTCCCTGGGGACGGAAGTCTCTGGCCCTCGCCGCCGCGCTGCTCCTCGGAGGGAGCGCTGCGATGCTGATCGCGGGAGCCGACTCGGTCGCGTGAATTCGCGTTCCCGGTGCTCCGACGCAACAACGCCGGGAGGTTCCCCCACCCGGTACGGGGCAGGAGAGCGCCGCGGTCAGTATGGCACAGGGAGCTGGTCCGGGACATCGCGACATGCGGCGCGACACACGCCGCCGCCGGGCCGACACACCCCGCCCCGCGCCCGTCGATCCCGCCCGGGGGATCCTCGCGGTGGGAGACTGGCTACTGCCGGACCGGCGCGCATCCCGGGACGATCGTCCCTGCCTGCAACCCTGCCCGGTCGTACTTTCGTGACAGCGTGTCGTTCTCCCGGGAGGATTCATGGAAGCCCTCGACCTGGCACGGTGGCAGTTCGGCATCACCACCGTGTACCACTTCATCTTCGTGCCGCTGACGATCGGGCTGTCGCTGCTGGTCGCGATCATGCAGACCGTCGCCGTGCGATCCAAGGACCCAGTCAGGAAGGACGCCTGGACGCGCCTGACGAAGTTCTTCGGATCGATGCTGATCGTGAACTTCGGCATCGGTATCGCCACCGGCATCGTGCAGGAGTTCCAGTTCGGCATGAACTGGTCGGAGTACTCCCGCTACGTGGGCGACGTGTTCGGTGCCCCGCTGGCCCTGGAGGGCCTGCTGGCCTTCTTCCTGGAGTCGGTGTTCCTGGGGCTGTGGATCTTCGGCTGGAACAAGCTGCCGGAGAAGATCCATCTGCTCACCATCTGGATGGTGGCGATCGGCACCATGCTCTCGGCGTACTTCATCATCGCCGCGAACTCCTTCATGCAGCACCCCGTCGGGGCCGTGCTGAACCCGGAGACCGGGCGGGCTGAGCTCGATCCCTCCCAGGGCTCCATCCTCTCGGTGCTCACCAACGTCACCACCCTGGCGGCGTTCCCCCACGTGATCTCCGGCGCCTGGCTGGTGGCCTCCGCCTTCGTCACCGGCGTGGCCGGCTGGCACATGGTGCGCCACCACAACAAGGCCCGCGAGCTCGGCATGGAGACCACCGACGGCGCCGAGCACCACCTGATGAGCCGCGACGTGTTCCGGCCCGCCGTCCGCTTCGGCGTGGTGGCCATGTTCGTCTCCGCCCTGGTGCTGGTGATCTCCGGCGACTTCCAGGCCAAGATCATGTTCGAGCAGCAGCCGATGAAGATGGCCTCGGCCGAGGCGCTGTGCGAGACGCAGTCCGGAGCGCCGTTCTCGATCCTCACCGTGGGCGGGCCCGACGCTTTCGCCACCGACTGCGACGGTGTCACCCACCTGATCGAGGTCCCCTACGTCACCGCGATTCTCGCCACCTACGACCCGAACGCCACCCTGATGGGCGTGGACGACCTGAACGCGCAGTACAAGGAGCAGTTCGGCGAGACCACCACGGACATCTTCGGCAACGAGGTCGAGGCCGACTACCGGCCCAACCTGTTCGTCACCTACTGGTCCTTCCGCCTGATGATCGGCCTGGCCGCCTTCAGCGCCATCGTGGCCTTCTGGGCACTGTGGGTGACGCGCGGGAAGGGCGACCAGGCCCGCACCACCGGCTCCAAGGCCTTCGCATGGTTCACCGTGCTGGCCATCCCGATGCCGTTCCTGGCCAACTCCGCCGGCTGGGTGTTCACCGAGATGGGCCGCCAGCCGTGGGTGGTGCACCCCAATCCGCTGGACCCGACGGTGCGCCTGATGACCATCCAGGGCGTCTCCAGCAATCCGGGATGGATGGTCCTGACCTCCATGGTGGCCTTCACCCTGCTGTACGGCGTGCTGGCCGTGGTCTGGTTCTTCCTGATGCGCAAGGCCGCCCTCAAGGGCATCCCCGTCCCGCAGCGGGACGAGGAGACCGACGAGCTCGACACCCCTTCGATCTCCTTCGGCTACTGAGAAGGGATAAGGACACCTCATGGACGCCATGCTCGATCCGACCACGCTGCAGACCCTGTGGTTCGCACTCATCGCCTTCTTCTTCGTCGGCTACTTCATGCTGGAGGGCTTCGACTTCGGGGTGCAGATGAACGTCCTGGCCCTGGGCCGGGGCGACTCCGAGCGCCGCAGCACGATCATCAAGACCATCGCCCCTGTGTGGGACGGCAACCAGGTGTGGCTGCTGGTGGGCGGCGCCTCGATCTTCGCGGCGTTCCCCGAGTGGTACGCCACGCTGTTCTCCGGCTTCTACCTGGCACTGCTGCTCCTGCTGCTGGTGCTGATCGTGCGGGTGTGCGCCTTCAAGTACCGCGCCAAGCACGACACCCCCACCTGGACGAAGACCTGGGACTGGATCCACATCCTCTCCGGCTTCCTGCCGGCCCTGCTGTGGGGCGTGGCCTTCGCCAACATCGTCAGGGGCGTGGCCATCGACGGCAACAGCTGGGTGACCACCTCCCTGCTGGGCCTGCTGAACCCCTTCGGCCTGCTGGGCGGCATCGTGTTCGTGCTGCTGTTCTGGCTGCACGGAACGCTGTACCTCACGGTGCGCACCGTGGGTGAGCTGCGCGAGGACGCCAACCGCCTGGCCGGCATTCTGATCCTGCCCACCATCGTGGCCGGTGCGGCCTTCCTGATCTGGTACCAGCTGGCCTACTCCCACTCTGCTCTGACCTGGGTCCCGCTGCTCATCGCGGCACTGGCACTGGTGGCCGTGCTGGTGCTGAACCGCATGCGCAGGGAGGGTGCGGCGTTCACCGCCTCCATGGTCGCGATCCTCGGGGCCGGAGCGACCCTGTTCGGCGGGCTGTTCCCCTACGTGCTGCCGGCCACCAACGACGCCGCCAACTCGCTCACGGTGGCCGGAGCCTCCTCCAGCGAGCACACGCTGCTGGTGATGACCATCGCCGTGGTGGTGTTCATGCCGATCGTGCTGGCCTACGAGATCTGGTCCTTCTGGGTGTTCCGCCACCGCATCGCCGGCCCAGACGACCCCCAGCCGCCCGGCCTGGTGGAGCGTGCTCGCGGCGCCTACCGCGAGGCCTTCGACCAGGACGGCGGTCGCCGCCACGCCGAGAGCTGAGAGCCTGACGGTGCCGCGGGGACCCTCGGCACGCCGAGCAGTCCCTCCGCCCTGTCAGACTGTCCACGATGACAACCTCGATCTCGCGCCCGCCTGCCCCGCCGCCCGCGGGGACGGCGGGCGCGTCCGTCCCCACCCCGAAGCGGGCCTCCCGCGCCCCGCTGGACCCGCGCCTGGTCCGCGAGGTCAGGGCCGCCCGCAGCCACGTGGCCCGCACCACCGTGCTGGGCCTGGTGCAGGCCGGCTGCGTGATCACCACGGCCCTGGTGATCGGCCGTCTCGGCGCCTCACTGCTGGTGGACCGTGAGCTCCCCCAGGCCGCCCCTGCACTGCTGGGAGTGCTCGCGCTGGCTCTGGCGATCCGGGCGCTCGCGGTGCTGGTGGAGCAGCGCACCGCCCATCGGGCCGCCACCGACGCCATCGCCCAGCTGCGCTCCCGCATCGTGTCCCACGCCGCCCAACTGGGCCCGCGCAGCTCTGCCGGTCGCGGAGCGGACCTCACGGCCCTGGCCACCACCGGCGTGGAGAACCTGCGCCCCTACCTGGTGGGGTACGTGCCGCAGCTGCTGCTGAGCCTCACCGTGACCCCGCTGTGCCTGCTGACCATCGGCCTGCTGGACCTCACCAGTGCTCTGATCGCCCTGTTCACCCTGCCCCTGGTGCCGCTGTTCATGATCCTGGTGGGCAAGCTGACGGTGGGCCGCTCCGAGCGCCTGCTGGCAGACATGCGCACCATGTGGGCCCAGATGCTGGACCTGGTCGACGGGCTGCCCACCCTGCGCGCCCTGGGCCGGGAGAAGGGCCCCGAGAAGGTGGTGCGCAGTCTCGGCGACCGCCACCGCGCCTCCACCATGGGCTCGCTGAAGTACGCGTTCCTCTCCGGGATGGTGCTGGAGCTGCTGGCCACGCTGTGCGTGGCGCTGATCGCGGTGAGCATCGGCATGCGCCTGGTGTACGGGCACATGGACCTGGCCCCGGCGCTGGCCGTGCTGGTGCTGGCGCCCGAGGTGTACCAGCCGCTGCGCAACGTCGGCTCCCAGTACCACTCCTCGACCGACGGCCTGGCCGCCGTCACCGCGGCCTTCGAGGTGCTCGACGAGCCCGTCACGGCCGACGGCCGCACGGAGGCTCCCGACCTGCGCACCGCCACCCTGGCATTGCGCGGGGTCACCGTCGCCTCCCGCGACGGCCTGGCCCCCTACCGCGCCGAGGTCACCGTGCGCCCTGGTCGGGTGCTGGCCCTCACCGGCCCCTCGGGGTCCGGGAAGACCACGGCCGTGCACGTCATGCTGGGGCTGCTGGAGCCCGCGGAGGGCCGCGCTGAGGTGATCGCCGCCGACGGCACCGCCGTGGACGTGCGCGAGCTGCGCCGACGCTCCCTGTGGGACCAGGTGGCGCTGCTGCCCCAGCGTCCCGTGCTGCCCGCGGGCACCATCCGCTCCGTGCTGCTGTCGGCCCGCCCCGGTACGAGCGAGGGCGAGGTCGACCGTGCCGCCGCGGCGACCGGCCTGGACGCCGTGGTGGCCGAGCGCGGCTGGGATGCGGATCTGGGCCGCGCCGGCGCCGGCATCTCCCTGGGAGAGCGGCAGCGCCTGGCCCTGGCCCGCGCCATGCTCTCCCCCGCACCGCTGGTGGTGCTCGACGAACCCACCGCCCACCTGGACGGGGCCACCGAGCAGGTGGTGCTGGACCTCATCGCGGACCTGCGCCGTCAGGGACGCACCGTGGTGGTGATCGCCCACCGCTCCCGCCTGGTCGACATCGCGGACGACGTCGCCGAGGTGCAGGCCCGCCACACCCGCGATGCCGAGCACCCGGCCGGGCACGAGCACCAGGAGGTCGCCCCGTGACCACCTCCCCCGATCTGGCCCTGCGCCGCGCCGAGAGAGCGCTGGAGATCCCCCGCGCCCGACTGGCCGCCGCGGTGCTCTCCGCCTGCGCCACCCTCGCGGCTGCCTTCGCCCTCGCCGCGGTCTCCGCCTACCTGGTCACCCGCGCCTGGACGATGCCCCCGGTGCTGGACCTCACCGTGGCCGTGGTGATGGTGCGCGCCCTGGGCGTGGCCCGCGGCGTGTTCCGCTGGCTGGACCGCATGACCACCCACGCGGTCGCGCTGCGCGGCGTGGTCTCCCTGCGCACCAACCTGTTCACCGCCCTGGCCGCCCGCACCGACGACACCCTGGCCCGGCTGCGCCGCGGTGACCTGCTGGCCCGCATCGGCGACGACGCCCAGGAGCTCGCCGACCACGTGATCAAGGCGATCGTGCCGGGCATCGTCTCGGTGGTCATGTTCGTGGTGGTGCTGGCCACGATCATGCCGATGTCGATGCTGGCGGGCCTGACCATGGCCGCATCGCTGGTGCTGGCCTCGTTGATCGCTCCTCTGGCGGCCTACCGCGCCTCACGCATCTCCCAGGACGCGGTGGTGACCACCCGCTCCCAGGTCTCCGCCAGCGCGCTGGAGATCCTGGACGACGCCACCAGCCTGCGCGTGGACGGCCGCCTCGACGCCGCCCTGGGCACGCTCGCCGCGGAGCAGTCCGCGCACGACGCCGCGATCGACCGCGCGGCCCTGCCCAGTGCGGTGGCCTCCGCCGCCGTTCCCGCCTCGATGGTGCTGGCGGTGCTCGGCTCACTGCTGGCCGCCGGTTCCGCCTGGCTGGACGGCGGTGCCTCCGCCGGGCAGATCGGCGTGCTGCTCCTGCTGCCGCTGTCCTCCTTCGAGGCTGCCTCAGCACTCCCGGCGGCCGCCTCCCAGTACGCCCGCTCCCGCGCCGCTGCCGCCCGGCTCGACGCCGTGGTCCGGCCGGACGCGGCCCTTGCGTCGCCGGAGGCGCGCACCGAGAGCGCGGCGTCGACCGGGCTCCCCGCAGACAACGAGCCGGCCGTCGCGCCGTCCGCTGCGGTCCCGTCCCTCGCCCCCACCGCGCATCTGCGCGCCGTGGGCCTCACCGCCGGCTGGAGCCCCGAGGCCCCGCGCGTGGCGGGCCTGGACCTCGACCTGCCCCCGGGCTCCCGCCTCGCGGTCGTCGGCGCCTCCGGCAGCGGGAAATCCACCCTGCTGGCCACTCTCGCCGGTCTGCTGTCCCCGCTGGCCGGCACCGTCCAGCTGGACGGCACCGACATCGCCTCCCTGCCGCCACATGCCGTACGGCAGAAGGTGGTGATGTTCGCCGAGGACGCCCACGTGTTCGCCACCAGCGTGCGGGAGAACCTGCGGGTGGTGCGCGGCGACCTGGACGACGACACCACCCATGCTGCCCTGCGTGCCGTGGGGCTGGAGGACTGGGTGGCGCAGCTCCCCCGCGGACTGGACACCATGCTGGGCCCGGACGGCACCACCGTCTCCGGAGGCGAGCGGCGACGGCTGCTGTTGGCCCGAGCCGTGATCCGCGCGAACGGGATCCTGCTGCTGGACGAACCCACCGAGCACCTCGATCCCGCCCGCGGCGATGCCCTGCTGCGCTCGCTGCTCACCCCCGCCGACGACACCCTGGTGCCCTCCGGTACCACCGTGGTGGTGGTCACGCACCGCGCCGAGGCGATCCCCCCGGCCACCCCCGTGCTCCACATCGGACCCGGCGCACGTGCTGAGCTGCATGCTGCCCGCACCGCCCGCCCCACCCGCTCCGGTTCCGCATCCCAGGAGGATCGATGAGTCTGGACCTGCTGCCCCCCGCCCGCGCCGACCGACCCCGCGTGCAGGACCTGGCCGAGGCCGTGCTGGCCGGCGGCGACACGGAGGACCTGCTGCAGCTGCTGGTGGCCTCCGCCCGCACCGATCTGGCACCCGGCGACTCCGTGCTGGTGATGCCGCTCGAGCCCGGGACCTGGACCGTGGAGATGGCCGAGGGGCCCGGCGCCGCGGATCTGCTGGGACAGCTGCTGGACCCGCAGTCACCGGCGTTCCTGGCCCTCGCAGCTGCCGACAGCGACGCACTGGAGGCGATCGGCGCCCTCGCCCTGGACCCGGATGCCCCCGCGCCCTCCCGCGCCCTGCTCGCGGTGGTCGACGCTGCCGAGCACGGACGTGGGTTCCTCGCCGTGCTGCGCGACCGGGATCAGCAGCACATCGCCTTCACGGCGGCGGACAGGGAGCGACTGGACTCCCTGGCCGGACTGATCGCACTGACCCTGCGCGGCCCCTCCCTCGGTTCCGGCGAGGTGGACGACGAGCGCAGCCGGATCGCCCGCGACCTGCACGACCTGGCCATCCAGGAACTGTTCGCCGTGGGCATGGAGCTGGAGGCCCTCACCGAGGCGCTGTCCTCCCCCGGGGAGGAGCCCACCAACTCCCGGATCCGCAGCTCGGTGGCGACCTCCGTGCAGGGCGTGGAGAACGCGGTGGCCCAGATCCGGCAGATCGTCCAGTCGCTCCGGCGTGAGCGCACGGAGGCGACGCTCACCGAGCGGCTGCGTCACGAGACAGGGCTGGCCACCGCCGGCCTGGGCTTCGTCCCCACGCTGCGCCTGCCCACCCGCCCGGCCGAGCTGGACTCGGAGCTGCCCGGGGAGATCGCCGAGGACGTCGTGGCGGTGGTGCGGGAGTGCCTGGCCAATGCCGCGAGGCATGCGCATGCGACCGCTGTGGCGGTGTCGGTGAGCGTGTTCAGCGAGGGTGTGGACCGCGTGGTGCAGGTGAACGTCTCCGACAACGGGCGCGGCATCGATCCCACGGTGACCCGCCGCAGCGGTCTGGCGAACATGTCCAGCCGGGCGCGCCGTCACGCGGGTTGGGTGGACGCGTTCAACCTGGAGCCGGGCACGATGATCTCGTGGAGGGTCACGCTGCCGCCGCAATGAGCGGGGCACCGGTCACCTCTGGCCCAGACGCCCACGACCGCCCGGCGCTCACTTCCAGCCGGCGCGGCGGCGGGCCGCCACCATGGCGGCCACCTGGGTGCGGCGCTGCATGCCGAGGGTCTGCAGGATCACGGTGACCCGGTTCTTGACCGTCTTCTCCGCGATGCCGATGCCCTCGGCGATCTCCCGGTTGGAGTGGCCGTCCCCGATCAGCTCGACGATGCGGCGATCGGACTCGGACAGCTCGGGCTCGTCGTCCGCATGGCCGTTCGGCCACACCGTGCCGCCGCCGTGCACCGTCTCGATGGCGCTGACGATGTCCTTGGAGCGGGCGGACTTGAGGATCAGCCCCGCGGCACCGGCGGCGCGGGACTCGCGCAGCGCCGCGTCGTCGTCGAAGCTGGTGAGCACCAGCATGTTCTGCTCGGGGTTCAGCTCACGGGCGGCGTGCATCACGTCGATGCCGGTGCCGTCGGGCAGCTGGAGATCCACCACCAGCACGTCGGGGCGGATCGCCGGAAGTCGGCGCGTGGCCTCCGCCACGGAGGAGGCCTCACCCACCACGGTGAGGGACGCGCTCGAATCGATCGCGGTGACGATGCCGCGGCGCACGACCTCGTGGTCGTCCACCAGCATCACGCGGATCGGGCCTCGCTCATCGCTCGATGTCACTGAGGGTCCTTCCTGGCTCGTGCCGTCGCTGGGGGACGGCCGACTGCTGTGGGCGGGCGCTGGCATCCGGGGCAGTAATGGCTCGATCGCCCTTGATGCATGGTCCGCCGGATCAACCTACCGCACCTGGGGCAGGGATTTCCTGCACGACCGTAGGCGTTCAGCGATCGGGCGAAGTAGCCGCTGCGCCCGTCGACGTTGACGTAGAGGGCGTCGAAGCTGGTCCCGCCGTGGTCCAGGGCCCGTTCCATGACCGCTGCCGCGGCCCGCAGGATCGACAGCGCCCGCCGCTGGGACAGGGCGTTGCCGGGGGTGTCGTAACGGGTGCGAGCCGCCCACAGCGCCTCGTCGGCGTAGATGTTGCCGATGCCGCTGACCACGTCCTGGCTCAGCAGCAGGGACTTCACGGCGCTGCGGCGCGAGCGGAGGGTGCGTGCGATGGCGGGCAGGTCGGCCGCCGGGTCCAGCAAGTCCCGGGCGATGTCGCGGGCGTCGGCCGGCAGCAGGTGGTCGGGGCTGCCCGCCCCGGCGATGGCGCCGTCGGGCGACTCGGTCAGGGGGCTGGTCCACAGGCCGCCGAAGATGCGCTGGTCGATGAGGTCGATCGCGGTGCCGGTGTCCAGGTGCAGGGTGAGGCGGCGGTGACGCAGCGGGTCAGGAGCCGGGCCCTCCGATCCCGGAGCGGAGGCGAGCGCGGGTACCGCGGCGTCGGCGGCGGGATGTGCGCCGCGCACCCGCCACTGGCCGCTCATGCCCAGGTGGCTCATCAGGGCCTGCCCCACGTCGCTGCCGCCGCTGTTCGAGGCGTCCGGCTCCTCGAGCCTCCACCACAGGAACTTGCCGCGCCGCGCCAGGGCGCTCAGCCGGTTCCCCTCGACGGCCTCGCGCAGGCGGTCCGCGCCGCCCACCTGGCGGCGCAGGATGCGCGCATCGAGCACCTCGACCCTGACGACGGTCCGGCCGAGGGTGTGGGGCAGCAGTCCGCGCCGCACCACCTCCACCTCGGGCAGCTCGGGCACGGCTCAGCCTCGCGGGATCAGGGTCTCGCCGCGCTCGGCGAGCACGGCCCGCACGGCGTGCTGGGCGGCCACCAGCTCGGCGTCCTTCTTGGAGGGGCCGTCCCCGCTGGCGGTGACCACCTCGGGCACGGTGACGGTGGCGGTGAAGACCTTCTGGTGCTCGGGCCCGGTCTCGGTGATGCGGTACACGGGAACCGTGGCGGTCTCCGCGGCGATCTCCTGCAGGCGGGTCTTGAAGTCGTACCCGGCCTCGAGGAACTCGTCGGAGTCCAGCAGGGGGCGCAGCAGGTCCAGCACGAAGCGGCGGGACACGTCCTGCCCACAGGCCAGGTGCACGGCACCGATCACGGCCTCGGTGGTGTCGGCGAGGATCGAGGCCTTGGAGCGGCCGCCGGAGAGGTCCTCCCCGCGGCCCAGCTTCACATACGCCCCCAGGTCCACCCGGGAGGCGATCAGCGCCAGGGCCCGGGTGTTGACGGTGGCGGCGCGACGGCGGGCCAGGTCGCCCTCGGGCAGCCCGGGGTGGGCGGCGTAGAGCTCCTCGGTGACGGCGAGCTGCAGCACCGCATCACCCAGGAACTCGAGGCGTTCGTTGTGGGTGGTCAGCGCGTTCTCGTAGGCGTAGGAGCGGTGCACGAGAGCCAGGTCCAGCAGGCCGGACTCGGCCAGATCGGCGCTCTGGGCGCCGTCCAGCGGCAGGGCGCGCAGCAGGCCGCTCGGATCCGCGGCCGGGGTGGTGCGGCGGGATCGCGCCATCAGGCCCGGTCCTCCGGGCCGCCGTCCTGGCCGGTGGCATCCGCGGTGGTGGTGCCCGCGGATCCCTCGTCGCTGCCCTCCTCGAGCAGGCCCTGAAGGGCGGCCCAGCGGTCGTCGATCACCACGTGCTCGTGGTCCGGGTCCTCCTCCATGCGGAAGCCGCACTGGGGGCACAGGCCTGGGCAGTCGGGGCGGCACAGGGGCCGGTCGTCGGCCTCCAGGGCGAGGGCGTCGCGCGCCAGCGGCCCGAGGTCCACCTCGTCCCCGTCGAGCATCACGGTGTCCTCGCGCTCGTCGGCCTTGACCTTCTCGGGGTACATGAACAGCTCGTCGATGCGGGCCTCGATGTGGTCTTCGACGGGGTCCAGGCAGCGCGAGCACTCCCCCGCCAGATGGGCGGTGACGGTGCCGTGCACGTAGATCCCCTCCACCACGGACTCGAGCTCGGCCTGCACGGCGACGGGCTCCCCCTCGGGCACCTGCATGGCGGGCCCGCCGGCGTCACGGGCGGCCGCGGCGACGGTGCGCTCCACGTGGCGGTGGGAGCCGGTGCGGCCGATCAGGTCCACCGCGTCGAATCGGAGGTCGCTGTCGAAGGGCGAGCCGGCGGTGTCGGTCGAGGACATGGCGGAGCACTCCTTTTCTGGTGGGGGGCGGGGAGGGACTGTTCAGGATACGTTCCCGGCGGCGGCGAGCGCGTCCAGGGAGGGCGCAGGGAGCATGTCGGTCACATCACCGCCCAGCTTGTGCACCTCCCGCACCAGGGACGAGGAGATGTGGGCGTAGCGCGAGTCGGTGAGCAGGAAGATCGTGTCCACACCGGCCAGGTGGCGGTTCATGCGGGCCATGGGCTCCTCGTAGGCGAGGTCCAGCTGGGAGCGCAGCCCCCGCACCACGGCACCGGCCCCCACCTCGCGGCAGAAGTCCACCAGCAGCCCGCTGCCCAGGGTGCGCACCTCCACGGTGGAGTCGAGGCCTTCGTTCGCGATGCAGGCGGTGATGGCGCGGGTGCGGGCCTCCACATCCAGCAGGCCCTTCTTGGAGGGGTTGTGGGTGACGGCGATGACCACCCGTTCGGCGATCGCGGCGGCCCGCCGGGTCAGGTCGTGGTGCCCCAGCGTGTAGGGGTCGAAGGAGCCGGGCAGGACGACGGTGCGCATGGTGGCAACTCTAGTGCTCTCACGTGCTCGGTCTCGGCGAGCGGTACTCGCTCGCCAACAGGGCGAAGCTCATGCCGTCCAGCCAGCGACCGCTGCGGTGCAGGGATTCCTCACGGAAGTGCCCTTCCAGGCGCATCCCGATCTTCTCCATGATGCGGCGGGAGGCGAGGTTCTCGGCGAAGCAGTTGCCCTCCACCCGGCGCACGCCCAGTCCCTCGAACGCGATCTCGACCAGCCCGGCCGCGAACTCGGTGCCGTAGCCCCGGCCGTGGCTCGCCGGGTCGAGCACCCAGCCCAGCTCCGCCTGCTGCCCGCGTGCCTGCTCGGCCATGTCGGCCTGGGACCAGGCGTCCTGCCGGTCCACCTTGCCCACCGCGATGATGCGGCTGCCCAGCAGGCCCACCACCGACGAGGGCAACTTCGCGGACCACCGCTCGCGGTGCTCCTCGAGGCTGCGGGACAGGGCGGTGGTCCACTGCTGCACCTCGGGCAGCCCGTACCAGGGCCAGATCGCATCGGCGTCCTCTGCGCGGCCGGGCCTCAGCTCGAGGCGCTCGGTGCGCAGCGGCCAGTCGAGGTCCGCCAGGACTGGGTGGGTGCCGTGATCAGCGGTCACGGTGATCGGCGGTGCTGCCGGACCCGTCGGCGGGGGTGCGGTCGCTGGGCTGTGGGCGGTCCGTATCAAGTGCGGTGCTCTGCTCGGCGCGGGTGCCATCGACGGGACGGCGCTCGCCGGTCGGACGAGGCGCTTCAGCGGAATGGGGGTAGCGAGGGTCGTCCGTGCGGCCGGTCTGCTCGGCGACCGGCAGCCGCTTGGGGGCGATCAGCACGAGGCCGAGCAGCCCCAGAAGGGTGAGCAGGAGAGCGGGCACCATCGCGTACCAGTGCAGGTTCAGCAGGATCTCGCCCAGCTGCCCGTCGAGCCGGGCACCGAAGAACGTCAGTCTCGTGTACACCCCGGCAGAGGAGAGCGAGTAGTAGACGACCGGCAGCACCAGCCGCAGGAAGGCTCCGAGGAACAGCAGCAGCGCGGCGAGCTTGACAAGCGCCCGGTACCGCCCGATGCAAGCGCCGGCGAGCAGCATCGTGAGCCCGCCCAGCACCAGTGCCACAGCGCTCCCGATCATCGCCATCATCTGGGCGTCCGCATCGGCGGGCGGCTTCCAGATGCTCACCGCGGTCGCCGTGGATCCGAGCACCAGCAGTGCCGTCTCCACCAGGAGCAGCACGAAGAGCAGGAAGCCCACCACGACGGTCATCCACTGGAGCTTCCGGCTGGGCCGACGGTAGGCCGTGGGGTGGGCATCGGCGACGGCGCGGCTCATGGCAGTCCTCCTGACAGGCTGTGGTCACAGGAAAGTAGCACCGCACCAGAAGATCGGAAGGAAGGCGCTCCACGCCCCGCCCGGTCGGTCGGGGTCGATCCTCTACGGTGAGTCCATGCCGATCCCCCTCCCCCTGACGACCGACCGTCTCTGCCTGCGCACCTACCTGCCGGATGACGTCGATGCGCTGCTGGCCTACTACTCGGACCCTGATGTGGCCCGCTACCTGCTGGATGAGCCGTGGGCCGAGGAGTATGCGCGCCAGGAGCTCGAACGGCGCCTCGTGCGCACCGGCCTGCGCAGCGATGCGCGGTCCCTGGCCCTGGTGGTCGAGCACCAGGGCCAGGTGATCGGGGACCTCGCGATCTGGCTGAATGACTCCACCGGGCGCAAGGCCGAGATCGGCTGGGTGTTCTCCGCGCAGGCGGCGGGGAAGGGCTACGCCACCGAGGCCGCCACCGCGCTGATCGACGCCGCTTTCACCCACCACGACCTGCACCGGATCGAGGCCCAGATGGATGCCCGCAACTGCGCCTCCGCGCAGCTGTGCGAGCGGCTGGGCATGCAGCGCGAGGCACACCTCCGCCAGAACTGGTGGATGAAGGGCGAGTGGACCAGCACCCTGGTGTACGGCGTGCTGGCCTCGGAGCGCTGACGCCGGTCCAGCAGCGCCTCCCTGCAGCCGAACTGGCCGGTCAGTCGGTGACCTGGAGGGTCTGGCTCTCCCCCGCCTCGATCGTCGCCTCATGATCGGTGCCGGGGATCGTCAGAGTGTGGGCCTGGTCGGTGTGGTTCAGCAGCACCACGTAGCGGGTGCCGTCCTCGCCGTGGCGCTGCAGCACCTCGACGTCCGCCGGCAGATCCGGCACCCCGATGCCTGCGGCGGCGTAGGCACCCCGGAACACGGTGGCGAGGCCGTCGAGATCGAGGTCGGAGCCGACGTACCAGGCCTTGCCTGATCCGTGCGCGTGCTCGGTGATCGCCGGTGCGCCGGGACGTGGCCCGTCGGCGTAGCGGGCCAGCACGGTGGCGGTGGTGGTGACCAGTTCCTCGCACCACACGGCAACCGGCAGTTCCTGCGTTCCGACGTCGCTGCTTCCTGCGTCCCAGGTGATGCGGGCGGAGTCCTCCTGGCGCAGCGGGCAGAACTCGTGCACCTGCACGCCCAACAGCTCGGAGAGCGCGGCGTTCAGACCGCCCTCGCGCACGGCGTCGTTCTCATTGACGATGCCGGAGAACGGTCCCACCACCAGGTTCCCTCCTGCCTTCACGTACCTCTCGAAGTTGCCGGCAGCGGTGTCTGTGAGCAGGTAGGAGGCGGGGGCCAGCACCAGGCGGTAGGCGCTGATCGACGAGCGTCCCGCGAAGTTCTTCGACGACCCGAACTTCGAGACGCTCGTTGCCGGTGTCAGCGATGCACTCTCGGCTGTGGACATGTCGATGGTGATGCTGCTCGCCGGCGATGCCGAGAACGTGCGGCGAGTGGAGAAGTTCCTGCGAACCAGCGGCGTGGACGGCGCCGTGACGATCTCGGTTCATCCTCGGCATCACCTGCTCGAGCGGGTACTGGACACGCGGGTCCCCCTGGTCAACTGCGGGTTCCCTCGCTCCTTGGAGACACGCGTCTCCTACGTCGCCGCGGATGAAGCACAGGGAGCGACCCTGATGGCGCACCATCTGCTCGAACAGGGCGCCACCCACGTAGGGGTCATCGCCGGCCCAGAGGACTCGCCCGGCGGGAGCCTCCGGCGTGACGCCTTCCAGAGGATCATCGATGAGAGCGGACAGGCGGAGATCGTCACGGTTCTGCACGGTGACTACACGCGCAGCTCCGGGCGCCGGCTAGGAACCGAAGCTCTTACTTCCTCCCCGCATATCGATGCCATCTTCGCTGGTAGCGATGCGATGGCTGCGGGGGTGCTCGACGCTGCGCGGGATCTTGGTCGCCCCGTTCCTGACTCGCTCATCGTCGGAGGCTTCGACGATTCAGCGTTCGCGACCGGGGCCGACGTACCACTGACGACGATCCATCAGCCCTTCGATCAGATCAGCACCGAGTTGGTATCCGTTCTGCAACGAGAGATCTCCGATGGCTACCGGTCCGCTGTGACAGTTCCGGTCAAGCTCGTCGAGCGGTTGTCGACCAAGCGCCCCGTCGCCCACTGAGGTCCGACCCCGCCATGTCGCTGGGATCTGCGGCAACGCAAGAGTCACCCCCAGGTGGCACCATGAACGCATGACCGAACGGCTCGCGACCCCCTACATCAGCGAGCAGTCGATCCTTCAGCTGGTAGGGGCGGCGAGTGCACAGCGCGGGAAGGCCTACGCCCGCTCGGGCGCGGCCTCCATCGTGGAGTGGGAGCACCCGGATGCCGGCGGGGACCGCGGCACCCTGATCGGCACTGTGCACGGCACGGAGCCCCGCCCGTACACCACCGTCGTGGATCTCAAGGTCGGCACCCATGTGCGCAGCCTCGGGGTCAACGCCTGGGAGCCCTACCGCGCCACCTGCACCTGCCCGGTCAGCCAGGACTGCAAGCACGCCGCCGCCCTGCTGTACACGGCCACCACCCAGGCGATGCGGGAGCGCCTGGCCACGTCGCCTCCCCGCACCGGCTCGCGCGCTCCTGTGCAGGCCCACCACACTCGCCCCGCCCCGGTGCCACCCACGTGGAAGCAGCTGCTGAACCCACTGGTGCACGACACCACCGCCGATGGCGCAGCGCCGCTCGCCTTCGGGGTGGAGCTGCGCACCGAGTTCGGCGGGTTCGGCTTCTCCCGCTTCGGCGCCCAGCCTGCGTCGGCCGAAGCGATCCGCGAAGGGGCCGCGGTGTTCGCGAGCCTGCGGGTGCTGCGCCGCGGCAGCCGGGAGAACTGGATCAAGGGCGGGCTGACATGGAAGAAGTTCCAGTACAGCAGCCCAGTGCTGGGAATCCGCGAGGATCACGCCGACCTGGTGGCCCGCCTGGTGCGGCTGCACATGGCCGAGAATGTCTACGGCATCGATCCGGGGGAGCTGCTGCGCCTGGACTCCTTCCGCAGCGCCGAGGCGTGGAGCCTGCTGGAGGAGGCCCGCCGCCTCGGCATCGAGATGGTGGGGCAAGGCGTGCTGGAGAGCGTGGAGTGGATAGAGCCGGTCACCGCCGCACTGAACGTGGAGCGCACGGCCGAAGGACTGGAGCTGAGCACGCTCACCCTCTCCTCCGCGGGTGAGCCCCGCACCGATCTGCGGCCCGCCGGTGCCGGCGGATTCATCGCGGTGCAGCTGGACGACAGCACCACCGGCAGCGCGCCTGCGGTGCGCCTGCAGCTGGCAATGGCGGCCGAGCCCGTTCCCGAGGCCCTGCGCAGCCTGTTCCGCTCTCGTGACTCGGTCACTGTTCCCGCGGCCGAGGCTCGGGACTTCCTGGAGGACTACACGCCGCAGCTGCGGGCCGTGGTGGCGCTCCACAGCCTGGATAGCTCGGTCACCTTCCCCGAGCCGCCGGCGCCGCGGCTGCAGCTGACCGTGCACCACCGCCGCGGGGATTTTACCGACCTGGTGTGGCAGTGGCAGTACCGGGCGCCCCTGCGCACCCTGCCGCTGCGACAGGTGCATGGCATCACCCGCTCTGCCGCCGGCCGCGACGTGGACCACGAGGAGCGGGTGCTGGCGGAGGTGGCGGCGCTGTGGCCCCGGGCCTTCGACGCCGAGGAGGCCACGCTGCACGAGGTGGAGAGCGCGGCGTTCGTGGAGCACCTGCTGCCCCGGCTGGCGTCCCTGGCCGATGTGGACGTGATCGAGCACGGCACGCGCCCCGGGTATCAGGAGCTCACCGGGACACCGCACCTGCGCATCACCCAGGTGGAGACCCCGCGCTCGGACCGCACCGACTGGTTCGACCTCGGATTCGAGATCAGCATCGGCGAGCACCAGGTGCCGTTCACCGCGATCTTCACCGCCCTGTCCCGCGGCAGGAAGTCCGTGCTGCTGCCGGACAAGACCTACGCCAGATTGGACCACCCCACCTTCGACAGGCTGCGCGAGCTGCTGGCGGAGGCGGAGGCCATGCCGGAGTGGGAGCCGGGAGCCCCCGGCATCGGCCGCCACCAGGTCACCTTCTGGGAGGACTTCGAGGATCTCGCCGACGAGTCCACCACCGCCGTTTCCTGGCGGCGCAGTGTGGGGGCCCTCGCCGATCTGCAGGAAATCCCTGTCCCGGCGGCACCTGCCGGGCTCGAGGCCACCCTGCGGCCTTATCAGCATGAGGGCTTCGCGTGGCTCGCCTTCCTGCACCAGCACGGCCTCGGGGGGATCCTGGCCGACGACATGGGCCTGGGCAAGACGCTGCAGACCCTCGCGCTGATCCTCCACGCCCGCGAGGCCGGCGCTGGGACCCCGCCCGGGGCCGACACGGCCGGCCGGCCCTTCCTGGTGGTGGCGCCGTCCTCGGTGCTGTCGGTGTGGGAGTCCGAGGCGGCTCGCTTCGCTCCCTCCCTGGACCTGCGGGTGCTGGCCACCACCTCGGCCAAGCGCGGCACTCCCCTTGCCACCGCGATCGACGGAGCCAACGTGGTGGTCACCAGCTACGCCCTGCTGCGCCTGGACCAGGAGGAGTACACGGCCCTGGACTGGCAGGGCCTGGTGCTGGACGAGGCCCAGTTCGTGAAGAACCGCACCGCGAAGGCGCACCGGGCGGCGGCCGAGGTGCGGGCACCGTTCCGGCTGGCGATCACCGGCACGCCGATGGAGAACTCGCTGACGGACCTGTGGTCTCTGCTGTCGCTGACCGCTCCCGGCCTGTTCCCGTCGATGCCGCGCTTCCGCGAGGAGTACGTCAAGCCCATCGAGAAGCACGACGGCACCGAGTCCGCCCGCGCCAGGGCCGATCAGCGCATGGCCCGGCTGCGCCGTCGGATCCGGCCCTTCGTGCTGCGCCGCACCAAGGACGTGGTGGCCACGGACCTCCCCGAGAAGCAGGAGCAGGTGGTGCGGGTCCCGCTGGAACCCCAGCACCGCCGGCTCTACGAGCAGGTGCTGCAGCGGGAGCGGCAGAAGCTGCTGGGCCTGGTGGAGGACTTGGACCGCAACCGCTTCATCGTCTTCCGCTCCCTCACGCTGCTGCGGATGCTGGCATTGGATCCTGCGATCGTGGACCAGGAGCACGCCGCGGTGCCCTCCTCGAAGCTCGAGGCGCTGATGGGCAAGCTGGAGGAGGTGCTCGCCGAAGGGCACCGAGTGATCGTCTTCAGCCAGTTCACCTCGTTCCTGACCCGGGTCGCCGAACGGCTGGAGCAGCAGCAGGTGCCGTTCTCCTACCTCGACGGCTCCACCGACGACCGCGCCGGGGCCATCGCCTCGTTCCGCGAGGGCGAGCTGCCGGTGTTCCTGATCAGCCTCAAGGCCGGCGGGTTCGGCCTCACCCTCACCGAGGCCGACTACGTGTTCCTGCTGGACCCCTGGTGGAACCCGGCGGCGGAGGCCCAGGCCGTGGACCGCGCCCACCGCATCGGCCAGCAGCGCAGCGTGATGGTGTACCGGATGGTCGCCGAGGGCACGATCGAGGAGAAGGTGGTGGCGCTGCAGCAGCGCAAATCAGCCCTGTTCAGCTCGCTCACCGACGGTGACGCCGCCTTCCAGAACGTGCTGAGCGCCGAGGACGTGCGGGACCTGCTGCGCGAGTGAGTGGCCCTGGCCTCTGCGCACCACGGGCTGTGCCGCCCGCCTCAGGCCGGCCCGCCGTACTGCAGCGCCGTCTCGCCGTAGCTCTTGGTGCCGTCGTCGACGTAGCCATCGGGCCAGGAGATCGGCCTGGTGCGCGAGGACCGCTCCACCACCACTACCGCCTCGGGGGCCAGCGCCGGCAGCAGAGTGACCAGCAGCGACTCGACAGCCTCGGTGCTGACCTCGTAGGGCGGGTCGATGAAGACCAGGCCCCAGCCGGTACCGGCATCGGTCCCCGCCCGTCCAGTAGGCGCATCATCGCTATCGACTCGTGCGGCGGCGAGGCCATCGACCACTGTCTCTGCCCGTGCTGCCCTCACCTCGGTGCGGTCCCCGAGCCCGAGCGCCTTCGCGGAGCGACGCAGCTGCTGGGCGCTCGCACCGTGCGCCTCCACCAGCAGTGCGCTGCGCGCCCCACGGGACAGCGCCTCGAAGGCCAGCGTCCCGGTGCCGGCGTACAGGTCGAGCACGCGCGCCCCGTCGATCGCGTCCCAGCCGGCCAGGCGGGAGAACAGCGCCTCCCGCACCCGGTCGGTGGTGGGGCGAGTTCCCTTGCCGGCGCTGCCGGGGATGGGGCGGCCTCCCAGCTCGCCCGCGATGATGCGTGGCATCTCAGCTCCTCTCCACCTCGGGGTCGGCATCCCGCAGCCGTCGTTCGATGGCGGCCACCAGGTCGGGGTGGGTGAGCAGGTCCGGGTCCACGTCCACCACGGCCAGGGCGTCCTTGCGCGCACGCTCGATCGCGTCCACGTCCCGCAGCACGTCCAGGTACCGCAGGGTACGCCCCAGCCCGGACTGCTCATCGCCCACCAGGTCCCCGGCCCCGCGGTGCTGAAGGTCCAGTTCGGCCAGGGCGAAGCCGTCGGCCGCGCCCGCGATCTGCTCGAGCCGCCGGGAGGTCTCCGAGCCGGGTGCGGCGCGGGTGTCGAGGAAGGCGATGCCCGGGTGGCCACCGCGGCCCACGCGACCGCGCAGCTGGTGCAGCTGGGAGACGCCGAAGCGCTCGGCGTCCAGCACGATCATCGCCGAGGCGTTGGGGACGTCCACCCCCACCTCGATCACGGTGGTGGCCACCAGCACGTCCACCTCGCCGGCGACCACCCTCTCCATCACCGCCTGCTTCTCCTCGGTGCTCAGCCGGCCGTGGAGCACCGCGATGCGCGCCCCGGCGAGCTCGGTCCGCGTGCGCAGCCGTTCGGCGGTCTCGGTGACCCCGCGGGCGGGCAGGGCGGGCTGCTGCCCGGTGGACCCGAGGGTCTCCGGGTCGAGCACCGGTTGGCGCCCCTGTGCCGCCCGAGCGCCGACTGCGGCGGCGGGGCTGTCGACGCCGTCGCTCTCCGTGCCGGTCTCGTCGATGCGCGCGCAGACGACGAACACCTGGCGGCCGGCCGCGATCTCCTCCCCGGCGCGCTGCCACATGCGCTGCTCCCACGCCGGATGATCCTCGTGCACCACGAAGCTCTCCACCCCGGCGCGCATGCCGGGGCTGTCCCGCAGGGTGATCACGTCGAGGTCGCCCACGGTGGCCAGGGCGGCGGTGCGCGGGATCGGGGTGGCGGTCATCACCATCATGTGCGGGCTAATGCCGCCGGGTCCCTTGGTGCGCAGTCGCCGGCGGTGGTCCACCCCGAAGCGGTGCTGCTCGTCGATCACCACCAGGCCCAGGGAGGCGAAGTCCACCCCTTCGGTGAGCAGCGCATGGGTGCCGATCACGATGCCTGCCTCACCGGAGGTGACGTCCAGCAGGGTGCGGCGGCGCTGCGCGGTGCGCTGGGACCCGGTGAGCAGTCGCACGGCGGTGGCATCGGGGTGCGCATCCAGCTGACCGGCTCGGGCCAGGTCCCCCATCAGCTCAGTGATGGTGCGGTGGTGCTGCTCGGCCAGCACCTCGGTCGGGGCCAGCAGCGCGGCCTGGTGGCCGGAGTCCACGGCGCGCAGCATGGCGCGCAGCGCGATCACCGTCTTGCCGGATCCCACGTCGCCCTGCAGCAGCACGCTGGTGGGATGGTCCCGCTCGAGCCGCTCGGCGATCTCCGCCCCCACGTACTGCTGCCCCTCGGTCAGTGCGAAGGGCAGCCGCTCCTCGAAGGCGGGCTGGAGGGGCCCGTCGGCCCGCAGCGCGGGGGCGGGGGTCCGGGCGTCGGCCACGCGGCGCTGCGCGAAGATCGTCTGCAGCACGAAAGCTTCCTCGAACACCAGGTGGCGTTTGCCGCGGTCCACGTCCTCCCAGGTGAGCGGCTGGTGCAGCAGGCGCATGGCCTCCGGCAGACGGTCGATGCCGCGACGGTCCAGCAGCTCCCGGGGCACGGGCTGCTCGAGCTTCTCCACGTGGTTCAGGGCCTTGACCATCGCGGCCCGCACGGTGTTCAGGGCGATGTTCTGCTTGAGGGGGTACACGGGCCGGGGGCGCCGTGCACGGATCCGGCCGGCCTCGGTGTCCTCGAACGCCTCGTACTGCGGGTGGCTGAGCTGGGGGCGCTCGGCGACCTTGTCCCACCCCACGGTGCCCCACACCAGGATCAGGTTCCCGGGCACCAGGGTGCGTCGATGCCAGGAGACCAGCCCGGGGTTGGTGAGGAAGAAGGTCAGGGTGATCTCGTCGGTCTCGTCGGTGACGCGGGCCTCGAGGATGTGCCCCTTGCGGCTGCGCATGCGGCGGTCCTTCACCGAGACCACCCGCACCTCGGCGCTGACGTGCATGCCCACGTGCAGATCCCGCAGCTGCTCCAGCGGAGCGGGGGTGACGTAGCGGCGGGGGGCCTGGCGCAGCATCGTGTCCAGGTCGGTGAGGCCCAGCGTCCTCATCGCCTTGGCCTCCTTGTCCGTCAGGAACGAGGTGAGCAGGGGCGAGAGCTCGGGAAGCTTCCGCTTGCTGCTCATCGGGTTCCTCCTGGACGGGGAGACGTGGGAGGATGGACCCACGAACCCGACCATCGTGCCACCTCGGCGGCACCTTGTGTCGGAATCCACAGCCCGGTGCGCCGCCCCTCCCCTTCAACTGGGGCCACCGGGTGGGATACACTTCCCAGGTTGCCCTGACCTCCCGGGTGCCTCGTGCGCTCACGATCTCAGGTCACTGCTTCCGAGCGAAGCTCCCGTGCCAGCAGCCGGTGAGCGGACACGGCGGCGGGGGCACCCGAACAGATTTCTATTCCTCAGGAGACTGACAGTGGCTTCCACGTGTGACATCTGCGCCAAGGGCCCGAGCTTCGGCAAGAGCGTGTCCCACTCGCACCGCCGCACCTCGCGCCGCTGGAACCCGAACATCCAGAGTGTGCGCACCCTGATCAACGGCACCAGCAAGCGCCTGAACGTCTGCACCTCGTGCCTCAAGGCCGGCAAGGTGCAGAAGCTCGGCGCCTGAGTTCTCGGCGGGGCTCGCACCCCGTACCGCTCGAAGGCCCCCCGCCACCACGGCCGGGGGCCTTCGACTGTTCACGGCGGGCGGATCCGCTGGCCCGTCGGCGACCGTCCGGCCGTGCACATCGCGGCGTGCCTGCCGGGCCGCGCATGACGGACCGCGAGCTCAGCTGAGCCAGTCGCGGATCTGCTGCTGCACCGACGCGCTGGTCCGGGCGTAGAAGTCCGCCTCGGCCCCGCCCCGCGCGGCGACCATCGCGAAGTGGGCCGAGGAGAAGAACACCTCGTGCAGCAGGTGCGCGTCACGCCGCTGCAGCATCGCGTTCCGCACCTGGGCTGCACCTTCTGTCCCGCTCCCTGTCACGGGAGCGCCGAGCTGCGCACGCGCCTCGAGGTACACGTCGACCTGCTCCTGGATCTGCTGCGCATCGAGCTGCGCGAACCAGGGATCGGCATGGATCTGACCGCCGATGAAGGCCAGGTCCCGTGCCGTGTCGCCGCGATGGCTCCACTCCCAGTCCACCAGCCGAGGCACTCCCTGCTCGTCGACCAGCACGTTGGCGGCGCTCGCATCACCGTGGACCAGCAGCTGCTCGGCGCGCTCGAAGGAGGGCCGGGTCGACTCGAGGCGCTGCAGGACCAGCGGCCAGAGATCGTCGAGCGTGCGGGCTGCCTCGGGTTCGTTGGTGCGCCACCACTCCATCGCCTGCTGGGCGCTCGCCACGGGGTCCGTGATCGCGACCTTCGACGCGGCATCGGTGCCGCCGTGCACGTGCAGGCGTGCCAGCTGCCGGGTGAGTGCCGCGACCAGGTCGCTCCCCCACTGCGCGGCGGGAACACGTCGCCCGGGCACCCGGGTGGTGACGACGAAGGCCAGCGGCTCATCGATGGTCGGCTCGTGGGAGCCGATCGGGGTGGCGGTCAGGCCGGGAGGAGCGGTGGCGAGCACCTGCAGCTCCTCACCCAGGGGGTGGCTGAGCTGTGCGACGGGGCGGGTGGGGATCTTCACCACCAGCTCCAGCGCTGGATCTCCCCCGCGGACCACACCCCACGCGATGAACGACTCCCCACTGCCGATCCGAGAAGCGCGCACCTCACCCGGGGCAGGCAGCGGGGCCTCGTCCGTCGCGTGCTCCGGCCGCGGCGCCGGCGTGGCCGATCGCCACCAGTGGTGGTGGGCGGAGGCCAGAGCCGCCACCTGATCGGCATCGAGCTGAGGAGGGAGCGTGGTGCGTGGATCGGTCACGCGCTGTGCTCCACCTCGGCGTCCTCGAAGGTGGCGGTGTCGATCACGGCCCGGAAGTACACCTCGCCGGCGACGACCTTGTCGTACATCGCGTCCACCTCGGTCACGCCGATGGTCTCGATGTGGGCGGCGATGTCGTGCTCGGCGCAGAAGTCCAGCATCTCCTGGGTCTCCTTGATGCCGCCGATGTTGGACCCGGCCAGCACCTTCGATCCGCCGATGAGGGCGCCGAAGCCGACCGGCTGCTTCTGCGGGGGCAGGCCCACCACGGCCATCACCCCGTGCGGGGTGAGCAGGGAGAGGTACTTGTCCACGGGGATGTCGGCACTGATGGTGTTGAGGATCAGGTCGAACTCGCCGCGGTGCTTGCGGAAGAAGTCGTCCTCGGTGGTGGCCAGCATGCGCGTGGCGCCCAGGTCGATGGCCAGCTGCTCCTTCTTCAGGCTGCGCGAGAGCACGGTGACCTCGGCCCCCATCTTGGCGGCGATCTGCACGCCCATGTGGCCCAGCCCGCCCAGGCCCAGCACGGCCACGCGCTTGGCGCGCTCGCCGTCCTCGGTGGCGACCTTCTCGCCCGCGCCCCAGCGGGCCAGGGGCGAGTACGTGGTAATGCCGGCGCACAGCAGCGGCGCGGCCACGTCGAAGCCCAGGGAGTCGGGGATGCTCAGCACGAAGCGCTCGTCGACCACCACCTTCTGGCTGTACCCGCCCTGGGTGATGGTGCCGTCGACGTCCTTCGCGCCGTAGGTGCCCACAGAGCCGTTCAGGCAGCTCTGCTCCTCGTCGATGGCGCACTGCTCGCACTCACCGCAGGAGTCGACCAGGCAGCCCACCCCCACGCGGTCTCCCACCTGGTGGCGGGTGACGCCGTCGCCGACAGCCTCGACGACGCCCGCGATCTCATGGCCCACGCACAGCGGGAAGGGCGCCTCGCCCCACTCGTTGCGGATGGTGTGGATGTCGCTGTGGCAGATGCCGGCGGCCTTGATGGAGATCACCACATCGTTGGGGCGCGGGTCGCGCCGCTCGATCTCGGTGACGCGGAACGGCTGGTCAGGGCCGGTCTTCTGCAGTGCCTTGACGGTGAACGGCATGGTGGTTCGCTCCTGGGCTGCGCTGTTGGGAGTCCTACGGTACGCCCTGCTGGTGTGGGCTCGGAGACAGTCGCCCCCGGGGCCTGGACAGCGCCCGCGCACGTGGCATGATTCTCGCTCGTGATCACCCCTCGCGGTGACGGGCCCGGCGAGACGGCCCGCCGAACGAACTCGGATTCTCGCCCCGGCGATCAGGATGTCGACAGCATCCACGCCGAGGACTCCTCCACATCGGGCAACGGCTGGGATGCTCGTCCGGCCCCCGCGCGGAGACAGCTCCCACCATCCTCGACGACGGAGAGCCGACGGCCGCGCCCCCGCAGCACCCGCCGCTCACGGAGCTCGAGCTGCCGCCCCTGCCGGTGGGCCCTGACGTCCGCACCGATCACCGGGGGAAGGCCCTGGTGGGGAAGGACGGCCGGGCGCGTCGCCGACTGCCGATGCCAGCCCTGGTACTGGGGTCGATCGGTGTGGTGTTCGGTGACATAGGGACCAGCCCCCTGTATGCCCTGCAGACCGTCTTCAGCGTGCACCGCGGCGCGGTGGCCCCCACGGAGCAGGACGTGCTCGGCGTGGTGTCGATGGTGCTGTGGTGCCTGATGCTCATCGTGTCGCTGACCTACGTGGGCCTGATCCTGCGCGCCCACAACCAGGGGAGGGCGGCATCCTCTCGCTGGCAGCGCTCATACGTCGCAAGCTCGGGAGCGGTTCGCGGCAGGCCGCGCTGGCCCTCGTGCTGGCCGTGATCGGGGCAGCCCTGTTCTACGGCGATTCCCTCATCACACCTGCGATCTCGGTGCTCTCGGCCTTCGAAGGACTCGAGGTGGTCAGCTCCTCGCTGCACTCCTGGGTGGTCCCGGCTGCGGTGACGGTCCTGGCACTGCTGTTCATGGTGCAGCGCTGGGGGACGGGGGCCATCGGACGAGCATTCGGCCCGGTGATGGTCGTGTGGTTCGTGGTGCTCATCGTCATGGGAACGCCGCAGATCATCGCCAATCCCTTCGTGCTTCGTGCTCTGTCGCCCACCTATGCGGTCGGCTTCGCTGTGGACAGGCCCGTCGTCGCGTTCATCGCGATGGGCGCCGTGGTCCTCGCGGTCACGGGTGCCGAGGCCCTCTATGCGGACATGGGCCACTTCGGGCGTCGGCCCATCGCCCTGGCATGGTTCGGCCTGGTCCTGCCGGCGCTGCTGATCAACTACGTCGGGCAAGGCGCCATGATCCTCTCCGACCCGGCGACGATCGACAGCCCGTTCTTCCACATGGCCCCGGAAGGGGCGCGGGTACCCCTGGTCGTGCTGGCGACCTGCGCGACGGTGATCGCCTCACAGGCAGTGATATCCGGCGCGTTCTCCGTCTCGCGCCAGGCCACCAGGGCGTCCCTGCTGCCCCGTCTCAGGGTCATGCAGACCTCTGCCCTGCATGGGGGACAGATCTACGTACCCGTGGTGAACCTGATCCTGTTCCTGGGCGTGCTGACGCTGGTGCTCGTGTTCCGCTCCTCGGAAGCACTCGCCTCCGCGTACGGTCTGTCGGTCACCGGCACCCTGCTGCTCGAGCTGTCCCTCTTCCTGCTGCTCGCCCTTCGCGTCTGGGCGTGGCCCCTGTGGCGGGTGGTGGCCGTGGCCATCACCGTGGGAGGGCTGGAACTGCTCCTGTTCGCCGCCAATCTTGCGAAGATCGCATCCGGAGGATGGCTTCCCCTGGTCGTCGCAACGATCTGCGTGCTGGTGATGCTCACCTGGCGCAGGGGCTCGCGCATCATGTTCGGCCGTCGCAGCGACATGGAGGGCCCGATCCAGGACTTCGTCGCCCGTGTGCGGACGGACGGCGTACGTCGCGTCCCCGGTCTGGCGGTCTACCCGCACGGAGACCCCGCCACCGTTCCTCTCGCGCTGCGGTCGAACGTCGAGTTCAACCATGCGCTGCACGAACAGGTCGTGATCATCACGGTGAAGAACATCGGGGTGCCCCATGTGCGGCACGACGCCCGTGTGAGCATCTCGGACCTCGGCGATCCGCACGACGGGATCGTCCACGTCCTGTACCGCGTGGGGTTCAACGACTCGCAGGACGTCCCCCAGGCCCTGCGCCTTGCGGCCGGCAAGGGCCCTGAGCTCGACGTGGACCCGGATGCCGCGATGTACATGCTCTCGGTGTTCCGCATCGAGCCCGGTTCCGACCGATGCATGCCTCGGTGGCAGAAGTCCCTGTTCAGATCCTTGGAGAAGCTCTCGGCCAACCGCACCCAGGTGCTCCATCTGCCGCCGGCGAGGACGGTGGTGATGGGAGCCGAGGCGGAGCTCTGAGGCGCGCCCGGCCCGGAGCTCGTTCGCCGTGTCCGCCGACGCCGGCGCCGGCGCACGACGTGACTGCCGAGACCTCGTCTGCGGCGATCGGTGGGTGGCTGAGCTCGAGGTCCCACCTCGTGGCGTCATCGGCGCTCGTCCCCAGGACTCAGCGAAGCTCCCCCATCGGGCGTCGTGGGCGCTGGCCCCCAGGACTCAGCGAAGCTCCCCCTTAGGGCGTCGTCGGCGCTCGTCCCCAGGACTCAGCGAAGCTCCCCCTCAGGGCGTCGTCGGGGTTCCTCCCCTGGGGGTGGTTGTCCCCATTGCGGGGGCCCGGGCTTGGTTTGTCGGTGGGGGTCCATAGAGTAGGTGCCAGATCAAAAGGCCAGGTCACCGGCCGATCGAAGCCAGTAGCAGGACCCACGAGATGCCAGGAGAGAAAGGGGGTGGGTGCGGTGCCATCGTTCCGGTTCGAGAACGGGGAGCTGATCGAGGAGCCCCCACGCGCCCCTCGCCCCCGCTACGCCCCGATCACCTCCCCCAAGCCCCCGGCCCCGCCCGCGAACCAGGTGCGGGCCCGTCACCCCCTGACCCCGCAGAGCGTGGCTGAGCGGGGCGGTGCGGTGCCGGGCACAGTAGAGGCTGATACCGCGGTCAGGTTGCTTGCCCTGCAGCGTGAGCAGTCCCGTGAGCGTGCCCGGATGCTGCGGGAGCTGGCACCGTTGTGGATCGCGCCCGCGAACGACGAGGAAGCAGCCGATGACCGGGCCGAATCCGCTGTGGTGGCCGCGGTCGCCCTGCGCACCACCACCAGCCATGCCTCGACCTTGATCCGCGAGGCACACACGGCTGTGCATCATCTGCCGGCCCTGTTCGCCCGGCTCGAGGCCGGGGACCTGCCGGTCGAGTGGCACCAGCGGATCCTCCGCACCACCCGGGAGTTCACCCCCGCCCAGCTGGCGGAAGTGGATCAGCGGGTATCGGCCTGGGATCTGGCCTCGATCCCCGTCCAGCGGTTCCGTCGTGAACTGCGTGTCCTGGTGGCCTGGCTCCACCACGCAGGTGAGACCACCCCACGGCCACAGGATCAGCGCGAGGTCGCTCTGGAGGGCTCCCCGGTCGATGACGGCACCGCCACCGTCCGCATCACCGGGCCCGTCCCGGAGATCCTCTCCCTGTCACGACGCCTGGATGCCAGCGCCCGCGCGATCCAGGACCAGCAGCGCCATGCCCTCGCCGACGGCGCCCCGATCCCCTTCGATCCCGACGGGCAGGCCGCCGCCACCGGTGCGCCGCTGACTCTGGCGGCGCTGCGCTACCTGGTGCTGACCCGCAGTGTGCTGGAGACCGGGGGGATCGAGGTGCCTGGTGAGCGGTTCCGGATCAGCGTGATGGTGCCGGTGATGACCCTGATGGGCCACTCCGATGCGCCCGCCCTGATCGATGGCACCATCCCGATCCCCGCCTCGATGGCCCGCATGATCGCCGCCGACCAGCCACTCTGGCACCGCATCCTCACCGACCCTGTGACCGGCGCGCACATCCCCGCGACCACCACCAGCTACCGGCCACCCGCATCGATGCTCGAACAGCTCCGCATCCAGCACCCCGTATGCGCGGTCCCGGGCTGTATCCGGCCCTCCACCTCCCGCGCCGAGGCCGACCACATCACCGAGTACGACCACACCGACCCCACCGCCGGTGGCCAGACCTGCCTGGCGAACCTGCACCTGCTGTGCTTCACCCACCACCGGCTGAAGACCCGGGGCAGGATCGACCCCGTCCGCGGACCCGACGGCACCACCCACTGGAGAATCGGCGCCACCACCACAGGAACCAGCACCACCACTGGAGCCAGCACCGGGCGCCCCCGCGCCACGGCGTCGATCCCCGCCAACCGCGACCTCACCACCCCCCTGCTCGCCCAAGCACTCCACGACGCCTGGAGCCAGTACCAGTGGGGCCTCGAACTGACCGCCCTGGACCGCAACGGCACCCTCGACCACCTCCACCACCCCGACCACCCCGACCACGACGACACCGACCACCACCGCACCACACCCCCACCCTTCTGAAGGCACCGCGGGCATCGTCAGCCAGCAGAACACGGCAGGCGACCGCACCAGGATCAGTCGAAGTGATCGAATCCCGCACCCACGATCGGTTCGCCGTCAAGCAGCACCCGCGGCCCGTCGCTGTCCCCGTAGCCGTCGGTGCCTCCGTCGCCGCCGCCGTAGCCGTCGCCGGAGTGCCCCTGCTCGGCGCGGGACAGCACACGACCGATGGGGCGGAACCCCTCAGGCACCTCCCCCTCGCCGAAGGCGGCAAGCATGGCGTGCTCCTCCCCGCCGTGCAGCACCCACTCCCACGCGTCTGCCCCCAGGCAGTCCGCCACGGGGCGCAGAGCGTCGACATCCGGAGCCAGCAGATCGGAGGCCAGGTCCAGCCGCACGCCGGAGGCCGCCGCGATACGGCTCCCGTCGCGTACCAGCCCGTCGGAGAGATCCATCATCGCGTGCGCGGTGCGCCCCGTCGTCCACCCGAGCGAGAGATCCGGATCCGGGGCGTTGTGCCAGCCCACCATCTCCCTCAGCTCCTCAGCGAGCTCCGGGTCGAGACCCGGATCCACCAGCACCACACCGGTCGGGTCCATCTCCACCCTGCCGGACAGCACCCCGGTCAGACCCGCCGCGGAGCGCCCGAGCAGCGGAGCACCGATCGCGATCACATCCCCGGGCCGGGCCCCGCTGCGCAGCACAGGCTCCTCGCCGTCCTCGAGGGCCCCGACGGCAGTGATGGTGAGAGTGCACTGATCAGCTCGTCCCAAGTCCCCGCCCACCAGCTGAGCGCCGTCCCGGGCCGCCCGTCGGGTGAGACCGATCGTGACCTGTTCGAACCACTCGACCGGCGTGTCCCCCGGGGTGGAGACGGCAGACACCAGCGCCAGAGGTCGGGCGCCCATCGCCGCGACATCAGCCATGTTCTGCACTGCCGTCTTGTGACCGATCCAGGCCGGAGTCGTGGCATGGGTCAGGAAGTCATACCCCTCGACCATGCTGTCGGTGGTGATCACCATCCGTGACGAGGGAAGGGAGAGCACTGCGGCATCGTCACCAGGCCCCACCTCGATGCTCGCAGCCCCTCCTGGACCACCGGGAGGCAGGTGCGGCAGAAGGCGGGCGAGGATCCCGGCCTCACCGGGGCGCGCTTGGTCTCTCATCCTCCCAGTGTGCCGGAGCGGACGCGCAGCTGCAGGGGATTCACGATCAGCTCCAGCGGTAGGCTCGACGGGTGCCCCGCCGACCGCCCGCTGCCCGACGCCCCCCTCTTCGATCACGCCTGCTCGTGCTGCCCGCGCTCACCGGGCTGCTGCTGGGGATCGCTGGCTGCGGCGCGGTCCGGGTGCCAGCGGGGCCGGCGGCATCAGATCCGCTGTGCGCCGAGATCGTGCTCGGTGCCCCGCACGAGATGCTCGGCCTGCCCCGCGCCGAGACCAGCAGCCAGGGCACCGTGGCCTGGGGATCCGGGGACGACACCGTCGTGCTGCGCTGCGGCGTCGCACCCCCCGGTCCCACCACCGATGCCTGCACCCGACTCGGGGACACAGACGGGATCCAGGTGGACTGGATCGTGCGTGAGCAGGACGGCATCGTGCTGCTGACCACCTACGGTCGCGAACCGGCGATCGACATCTCGGTGCCGCGCGCGGTGGCCCCGGACCAGCCCTCGGCCGCGGCCATGGACATGGGCCGACTGATCGACGCCACCATCCCTGCCACGGACCACTGCGTGGGGCCCGGCGACGTGGAGTGAAGGCCCCGATCGACCGGGTCGGCCCACGGGAGAAAGCCCGCCCGGGGTCAACCCTGACAGCCCTCCCGGAGAGAGCCCGCCCGAGCTGGGCCCTCAGCGCAGACCGATGCGCCGTGCCAGCGCCTGCTCCACCAGATCTGTGATCAGCGCCGTGTAGTCCACACCCATGTTCTGCCACAGCACCGGGAACATCGAGTACGGGGTGAAGCCGGGCATGGTGTTCACCTCGTTCACGATCACCGTGTTCTCCGGCGTCACGAACACATCCACCCGCGCCAGGCCCTCCAGGCCGAGTGCCTCGAAGGCGGCCGCGGACACGTGCCGCACCTCCTCCAGGACGCGGTCGGGCAGCTTTGCCGGGATCTCGATGTCGATCGTCCCCTTGCCGAAGTACTTCGAGCCGTAGTCGTAGAACTCGAGATCCTCCCCCACGCGCACCTCACCGGGCAGCGTGGTGCGCGGCGGTCCCCCGTCGGCTCCCTGCAGCACGCCGCACTCCACCTCGCGCCCGGCGACGGCCTGCTCGATCAGCACCTTCGGATCCTCCGCGAAGGCCTCCCGGAGCGCGGGCTCGAGCTCCTCCTCGCGGCCCACTCGGGTCACGCCCAGGCTGGAACCTGCCCGGGACGGCTTGACGAACCACGGCAGCGGGTACGACTCGCGCAGGTGCCGCATCACGGAGCGCGACTGCTGCTCCCAGTGGTCCTGGTGCACCACGAGGCCCGGTGCGCAGGTGAGGCCCGCGGTGGTCAGCACCAGTTTGGTGGTGGCCTTGTCCATACTCATCGCGGAGGCCAGCACCCCGCTGCCCACGTACGGCACATCCAGCAGGTCCAGGGCCCCCTGGATGGTGCCGTCTTCCCCGTAGGAGCCGTGCAGCAAGGGGAAGACCGCGTCGATGCGGGCCAGCGGCTCCACACGACCGTCCCGAATCACGCGCAGCTCGATCGGCTCCCCGGCGCTGTGGCGCACAGCGGGCAGCAGCACCTCCGGTCCGTCACCGCTGACCTCCGGTGCCCTGCCGTCCACCAGGGTCCAGTCGGCCGGGTCGTCGGAGACCTGCACGTAGCGGCCCTCCCGCGTCACGCCCACGGCGATCACGTGGTACTTCTTGCGGTCGATCGCGCCGAGGACGCCGCCGGCGGTGATGCACGAGATGCCGTGCTCCCCGCTGCGGCCGCCGAACAGGAGTGCAACGGTGGTCGTCATCGCTCCAGCGTAATCACTCAGGCCGCACGGACCGCGCCAGCAGGGCCGTGGTGACGTGCTCGATGCTCGCGCCGTGATCCACCACCGCCACCACGGAGCGGGTGATCGGCATGTCCACCTCGAGGCGCTCGGCGAGATCGGCGACGGCACGGGCCGTGGCCACGCCCTCCGCTGTCTGCCCCACCTCCGCCACGGCCTGCTCGATGTCCAGACCCCGCCCCAGTGCGAGCCCCAGGCGGTGGTTCCGGCTGAGGGGGGAGGCGCAGGTGGCCACCAGGTCACCCATCCCGGCGAGACCCGCGAAGGTCTCCCGTCGGCCCCCGAGGGCCACGCCCAGGCGGGTGATCTCCGCCAGGCCGCGGGTGATCAAGGAGGCGGTGGTGTTGTGGCCGTGGCCGAGGCCGGAAGCCGCGCCCACCGCGATCGCCACCACGTTCTTGACGGCACCGGCGATCTCCACGCCGGTCACGTCGGTGGAGGTGTACGCCCGCAGGTACGGGGCGTCGCACCAGCGGGCGAACACACCGGCCAGCTCCTCGTCGGCGGCGGCGACCACGCTGCCGCAGGGGCGGCGCTCGGCGATCTCCGCCGACAGGTTCGGTCCGGACAGCACTCCCACCCGCTGCGCGCTCACACCCCCTGCCTCCACCAGCACCTCGCTGATCCGGGCGTCGGTGCCGCGCTCGATGCCCTTGGTCAGCGACAGGACCGGCACGGCGGGCAGACCCTCCCGAAGGCCGGGCCGACGGCGCCACTGGCCGAGCGTCGCGCGCAGTGCCTGCGCAGGCACCGCGACCACCAGCCCCTCAGCCCCGTCGACTGCCTCCTCGATGCGAGCGGTCCCGGTGACGGCGGCAGGCAGCTCCCGCTCCCCCAGGTACGCGCGGTTGGTGCGGTGCTCGCTGATCTCGCGGGCCACGTCCTCACGGCGGGCCCACAGCACCACGTCGTTCCCGGCGTCGGCGAGCACCTGCGCGAAGGTGGTGCCCCAGCTGCCGGCACCCAGCACGGCAAGTCGGGCCATCATCGCTCCTCGGGCGGGGTCGAGAAGGTGGACCGCCGCAACAGGGGGCTGCGACGGCGGCCTATGCCGCGGCGCTCGATGCGGCGGCGCACCGCCCGGGAGGCAGGACTGCCCTCCTCGGGGCGATGGGGGTCCAGCCGGGGGTCGTGCCGCTGCGCGGGCGGCTGCTCCTGCCGCAGATCGGCGAGCATCGCGGTGATCACGTCCATCACGTGACCGGTCACCCGCACCGCCGCGTCGTGGGTGCTCTCCCCCTCGGCGCGCTCGGCGCGGATCGGTGCGCCGACCTGCAGGGTGAGGGTCCGGCCCGGGCGCGGGCGCGGCAGCGGGGAGCCGACGGGCCACAGCTGGGGGGAGCCCCAGCACGCCACGGGGATCAGCGGCGCCCCGGTCTCCAGGGCGAGCCGGGCGGCGCCCAGTCGGGCCCGCATGGGCCATCCCTGCGGGTCCCGGCTGTAGGTGCCCTCGGGGAACACCATCAGCATCTCGCCCCGCCCCAGGGCGGCGCGGGCTGCGGCGAGGGCGCCTCCGGAACGGGCCGTGCCGCGCAGCACCGGGATCTGCCCGGTGGCGCGGATCAGGCCCCCCACAACGGGGATGCGGAACAGGGACTCCTTGGCCAGAAAGCGGGGGGCGATCCCCGCGGCGTGCAGCAGGTGACCGTAGGCGAAGGCATCGAAGGGGCCCAGATGATTGCCGCACACCACGGCGGGCCCGGGCACCTGCAGGTTCTCACGGCCGATCCAGGTGGGGCGGGCGAGCAGGGTGAGGATCGGCCGCAGCGGCACCTGGAGCACGCCGATCACGGCCCCGGAGCGCCTCTCGGGTGCGCGGGCGCCACCCAGGTCCCAGCTGACGGCCAGGTCATGTGCGCGCTGCCGCAGGGACCGCGCACGGCGAGCGGGCGGCGGCGGGGTCATCAGCGCGGGTCGGTGCTGCTCGCACCGCGGCCCAGGGCCTTGCGCACGGCCTGGGCACGCACGGACCGGTTCCGACGGGCGGCCGGCAGTGCCTGCCCGCCGGCCAGGGAGCGGCGGCGCAGCGTGGTCGGTGCGCGACGCGCCAGGGTGTTCACGGCCGCGGCGTGCATCAGTCGACGGGGACCGAATGCGAGGCGGCCCCGCAGGCTGCGGTACTTCACGGCCGTGGTGACCTGCAGCAGCCGGCCACCGGGAAGCAGGGCCACGCCGATGCGCACCAGCAGGTCCTCGTCGTCGTCGCGGATCAGGGCCTCCGAGCCCACCACCTCGTCGGCGACGTACTCCTTGGCCGGGGGCGGCACCATGTCGAACAGCCGCACGGCCTCATCGCGCAGGGCCAGCAGGCCTCGCCGGCCCAGCGGCGTGTTCTCGTGGGAGAAGATCGCCTCCGCCCAGGCACGCGGATCGGGCTCGTCGACGCCCCGGGTGGGGACGATCACCACGTCGCAGTAGTCCGGCACGGGGATGTCCCGCAGTGCCAGCGAGGTGGAGGCCGAGGTGTGGCCGGCGCTCAGGGCACCGTCCGCGCCGGTGTCGATCGCATCGTCGTGCCCGGGCATGTCAGTCCTCCCAGAACTCGGCCCCGAGGGCGGTGAGCTTCTCGCGGAACAGCTCGTAGCCGCGGTCGATCAGGTCGATCCCGTGGATGCCGGAGACCCCCTCGGCGCCCAGCGCGGCGATCAGGTAGGAGAAGCCGCCGCGCAGGTCCGGCACGGTGATCTCGGCCGCATGCAGGGCCTTGGCGCCGGAGATGACAGCGGAGTGGTTGAAGTTGCGGCGGCCGAAGCGGCAGCTGGAGCCGCCCAGGCACTCGCGGTACACCTGGATGCGGGCACCCATGTCGTTGAGGGCATCGGTGAAGCCCAGGCGGTTCTCGTACACCGTCTCGTGGACGATGGAGATGCCGTCGGCCTGGGTCAGCGCCACCACCAGAGGCTGCTGCCAGTCGGTCATCAGGCCCGGGTGCACGTCGGTCTCCACGGCGATCGCCTTCAGCGGGGTGCCGGGGTGGTAGAACCGGATGCCCTCCTCGGTGATGTCGATCCCGCCGCCGATCTTCCGGAAGGTGTTCAGGAACGTGGCCATCGGCTTCTGCTGCGCACCGCGCACGAACACGGAGCCCTTTGTGACCAGTGCCGCGCAGGCCCAGGAACCTGCCTCGATGCGGTCCGGGATCGCCACGTGGTCGTAGCCGCCCAGGCTGTCGACGCCTTCGATGGTGATGGTGCGGTCGGTCTGCAGGGAGATGATCGCACCCATCTTCTGCAGCACCGCGATGAGATCCTCGATCTCGGGCTCGACCGCGGCGTTGGTGAGCTCGGTGATGCCCTCGGCGCGCACCGCCGTCAGCAGCACCTGTTCGGTGGCGCCCACACTGGGGTACTCGAGGTGGATCTTGGTGCCGCGCAGGCCGTCCGGCGCGGTGATGTAGATGCCCATCTCGCGCTTGTCCACCACGGCGCCGAAGCTGCGCAGCACGTCGAGGTGGTAGTTGATGGGGCGGTCCCCGATGCGGCAGCCGCCCAGGTCCGGGATGATCGCCTCGCCGAGGCGGTGCAGCAGCGGGCCGCAGAACAGGATCGGGATCCGCGAGGAGCCGGCATGGGCGTCGATATCGGCCACGTGGGCCTTCTCCACGGCCGAGGGATCCATGCGGATCACGCCGGATGCGACGCCCCGCTCGACCTTGACGCCGTGCACCTTCAGCAGCTCGCCCACGATCTGGACGTCCCGGATGTCCGGCACGGAGCGCAGCACACTGGGCTGCTCCCCGAGCAGTGCGGCCACCATCGCCTTGGAGACGAGGTTCTTCGCGCCGCGGACGGTGATCTCACCGTCGAGCCGGCGCCCGCCGCGCACATGGAATGTCGAACTCATAGTGTCCTTGCTCCGCTGGACGGGCACCTCGGCACCCGCTTGTATGACCGGCTCACCATACCGGAGCTCCCTGGTCGCAGGCCGCGACGCAGGTCTCAGTGCCCGCGCGATCGTCGATCCCTGCCGGGGGCGCTGCCGGCCGCTGCGATACCGCGCTCAGACCGACTCGGCGTTGCGGGCCGGGAGGGTCTTCGGAAGCCACGAGGGGCGTCGGGCCTCGAAGGCATCGATATCGGCCTCGTGCCGCAGGGTCAGGCCCACGTCGTCCAGGCCCTCCATGAGGCGCCAGCGGGTGTAGTCGTCCACGTCAAAGCGGAAGGTCGCATCGGCGGCGTGCACCTGGCGCTCCACCAGGTCCACGGTGACCTCCGTGCCCGGGGCCTCCTCGAGGATCTTCCACAGCTGCTCGATGTCGTCCTGGGCCAGCTGAGCGGCCACCAGGCCCTGCTTGCCGGCGTTGCCGCGGAAGATGTCCGCGAAGCGGGAGGACAGCACGGCCTTGAAGCCGTAGTCGCGCAGGGCCCACACGGCGTGCTCGCGGGAGGAGCCGGTGCCGAAGTCCGGGCCGGCCACCAGCACGGAGCCGCTGCGGTAGGCGTCCTTGTTCAGCACGAAGTCCGGGTCGTTGCGCCAGGCGGAGAACAGCCCGTCGTCGAAGCCGGTCTTGGTGACGCGCTTGAGGTAGACGGCCGGGATGATCTGGTCGGTGTCGACGTTGCTGCGGCGCAGCGGGACGCCGATGCCGGTGTGGGTGGTGAAGGCTTCCATGGGTGTGCTCCTGGGATCGCGGTGGTCGAGGGGACGCTCAGGCGGCCGGCGTGAGGTCGGAGGGCGAGGCGAGGGTGCCGCGCACGGCGGTCGCCGCAGCCACCACCGGGGAGACCAGGTGGGTGCGGCCGCCCTTGCCCTGCCGGCCCTCGAAGTTGCGGTTGGAGGTGGAGGCGGCGCGCTCACCCGGGGTGAGCTGATCCGGGTTCATGCCCAGGCACATCGAGCAGCCGGCCTGGCGCCATTCAGCGCCGAAGTCGAGGAACTCGCGGTCCAGGCCCTCCTGCTCCGCCTGCAGGCGCACCCGGGCGGAGCCGGGCACCACCAGCACCCGCACGTCGGGGTGCTTGGTGCGGCCACGGATGGTCTCGGCGAAGGCGCGCAGGTCCTCGATGCGGCCGTTGGTGCACGAGCCCATGAAGACGGTGTCCACCTTGATGTCCTTGAGCGGGGTGCCGGGGACCAGGTCCATGTACTCAAGCGCGCGCTCGGCGGCCACGCGAGCATTGTCCTCGGCGAAGTCCTCCGGCGCCGGGACGGAGGCCGACAGCGGCAGGCCCTGGCCGGGGTTCGTGCCCCAGGTGACGAAGGGCTCGAGCTGGTCGGCGTCGATGGTGACCTCGGCGTCGAACACCGCGTCGTCATCGCTGCGCAGCGTGCGCCAGTGTTCCACCGCCGCATCCCAGTCCTCGCCGACGGGGGCGTGGGGACGGCCCTGCACGTAGTCGAAGGTGGTCTGGTCAGGGGCGATCATGCCGGCCCGGGCACCGGCCTCGATCGACATGTTGCAGATCGTCATGCGGCCCTCCATGGAGAGGTCGCGGATGGCCTGGCCGCGGTACTCGAGCACGTAGCCGGCTCCGCCGCCGGTGCCGATCTTCGCGATCACCGCCAGGATGATGTCCTTCGCGGTGACGCCGGGCTTGAGGGACCCCTCGACGTTGATCGCCATGGTCTTGAAAGGGGTCAGCGGCAGGGTCTGGGTGGCCATCACGTGCTCGACCTCGCTGGTGCCGATGCCGAAGGCCAGTGCCCCGAAAGCGCCGTGCGTGGAGGTGTGGGAGTCGCCGCACACCACGGTGATGCCGGGCATGGTCAGACCCAGCTGGGGTCCCACCACGTGCACGATGCCCTGGTCCTTGTCGCCCAGGGAGTGGATGCGCACCCCGAACTCCTCGGCGTTGCGACGCAGGGTCTCGATCTGGGTGCGGGAGGTGATGTCGGCGATCGGCTTGTCGATGTCGACGGTGGGGGTGTTGTGGTCCTCCGTGGCGAGGGTCTGGTCCACGCGCCGCAGGGCACGCCCCTCCTGCCGCAGGCCGTCGAAGGCCTGGGGGCTGGTGACCTCGTGGATCAGGTGGAGGTCGATGTAGAGCAGATCCGGTTCGCCGTTCTCCCCGCGGCGCACCACGTGGTCTGCCCAGACCTTCTCCGCCAGCGTTCCCGCCATGGATGATCCTTCCCCGCGCCCGGATCGCGGGCGCCTTCTGCTCTGGTGACGCACCCGAGGTTCGGGCGCACCCCGTCATCCTGCGGGGAATCCCACTCCGCGACACTTGCGTCTCATAGAATAAGACGGCAGTATCGGACCATGGACACCACATCGACCGAGAACGGCAGCGGCGTCGGCGTTCTCGACAAGGCCGCGATCGTGCTCAGCGCCCTCGAGGCCGGCCCCGCCACCCTGGCCCAGCTCGTGCAGGCGACCGGCCTGGCCCGGCCCACCGCCCACCGTCTCGCCGTGGCGCTGGAGTACCACCACCTGGTCACCCGCGACATGCAGGGCCGCTTCGTGCTCGGCCCGCGCCTGGGCGAACTGGCCGCCGCCGCCGGCGAGGACCGACTGCTGGCCGCCGCCGGGCCCGTGCTGGCCGCCCTGCGCGACCATACCGGCGAATCAGCGCAGCTCTACCGCCGCCAGGGCGATCACCGCATCTGCGTGGCCGCCGCCGAGCGCCCCATCGGCCTGCGCGACTCGGTGCCCCTGGGCGCCACGCTCACCATGAAGGCCGGCTCCGCGGCGCAGATCCTGCTGGCCTGGGAGGAGCCGGACCGCCTGCACCGCGGCCTGCTCGGCGCCCGCTTCACCGCCACCCAGCTCTCGGCCGTGCGTCGCCGCGGCTGGGCACAGTCCATCGGCGAGCGCGAACCAGGCGTGGGATCGCTCTCCGCCCCCGTGCGCAGCTCCAACGGCCGCGTGGTCGCCGCGCTCAGCATCTCGGGCCCCATCGAGCGACTCACCCGCCAGCCCGGCCGGCTGCACGCCACCTCCGTGATGAGCTCGGCCAACCACCTCACCGAGATGCTGCGCCGCGCCGGCGGCTGAGCTCAGGACCGCTCGATCCACACGGGCGTGTGCGCGTACCGCAGCACCGTGACCAGTTGCCGCGGTGCGGTGATCCGCTTGGGCCGCCCCTCGACCCTCTCTCCGCAGACCACCATCAACGCCGCGCCCTCACTGGCCTGCGCCAGCTCGCGCGGCGCAGGGGTGGTGGGGATCGTCACCCCCAGCACCTCGACGTGGGGATCGGCGGAGGCGACCGCCTCGCGCACCTCGCCGAGGATCTGCTCGGCGCGCTGCTCATCGACATCGGCCCGAGCCACCAGTTGGATGGGACGGCCGTAGCCCCGCGCGAGCTCCACGGCTCGCTGCACGGCCTCCTGCCCTCGGGGGTGGTGGATCAGTCCGATCGGGCCGTCGACCGCGAGATCGCCGCGCACCACCACCACGGGGCAGCACGCCTTCGCCGCCAGCGCCAGGCTCTTGGAGCCGACGATCAGCGTGAGCAGGCGCCCCAGGCCTCGACCGCCCACCACCACCACGTCCGAGCGGGAGCTGACGTGCAGCAGCACCGGCACCGGGTTGCCGTCGATGACCTGCGAGGTGATCTCCAGATCGGGATGGACCTGGCGGGCGATCGCCACCGCATCCTCGATCAGGCCGTCCGCTGCGGCGCGGATCCCCGACCCCGTCAGGCCCGGGATCGGATCGGTGTTGACGTCGAGCTCGGTCCATACGAAGGCATGGACCAGGTGCAGCTGACCACCGACCACGTGCGCGTGATGGGCGGCCCATCGCACGGCACGATCGGCCTCCGGGGTGTCCGAGACGCCCACGGTGATGCGCGGAACTGTGACGGAGGTCATACATGGCAGTCTAGGGCTCCGCCGCGCCGACCGCAGGCCGAATGCAGAAGGAGCCGGCACCCGTAGGTGCCGGCTCCTGCGTCCTGCTCGTACCCCGTACCGGATTTGAACCGGTGTTACCGCCGTGAGAGGGCGACGTCCTGGGCCGCTAGACGAACGGGGCCCCGCTCCCTGACAGAGAGCAAGTGCAGCCCGAAGGGCTGCACTTCGTACCCCGTACCGGATTTGAACCGGTGTTACCGCCGTGAGAGGGCGGCGTCCTGGGCCGCTAGACGAACGGGGCGCGGACGGAACGACCGAAGTCGATCAGCGCTGGGGTACCTGGACTCGAACCAAGAACAACTGAACCAGAATCAGCCGTGTTGCCAATTACACCATACCCCATGGTCAGAGCACGTTTTCGCGCCTTCCTCGCGGTCCGGATCTCCTGGGGAGGAGCTCCTTCGTGCGAGTGGTTCACGGAAGCGTACCGGGAGACGACTCTAGCGAATCTCCGCCCTCAAGACAAAGCCAGAGGCCCGTTCTGCGGTGTGAGGCTGCGCACCCGGGCCTGATCAGCCCGCCAGACGGTCCCGCAGCGACCGCAGCCGGGCCAGGCTGGAGGGCTTGCCCAGCAGCTCCATCGACTCGAACAGGGGCGGTGAGATGCGCCGGCCGGAGATCGCGCTGCGCAGCGGACCGAAGGCCAGGCGGGGCTTGATACCCATGTCCTCCACGATGGCGCCTCGCAGCACCTCCTCCAGGGTCGACGCGGCGAAGGAGTCCTCGGGCACCGCCTCGACCTCGGCGATGGCGCGCTCCAGCACCGCGACGGGGTCCTCCCCGATCTTCTTCAGGGCCTCGTCCTGGACCTCCAGCTGGGCGTCGTCGACGAACAGGAAGCGCAGCAGGTCTGGTGCCTCACCCAGCAGGTTCATGCGGGTGTGCACCAGCGGGGTGGCGGCCGACAGCAGCGCACGCTGCTGCTCGGTGATGCTCTCGCCCAGCACGCCGGCCTGCTGCAGGTACGGGATCATCCGCTCGGTGAGCTCGGCCTCGGGCAGCAGGCGCACATGGTCCGCGTTGATGGCGGTGGCCTTCTTGATGTCCACGCGCGCGGGGTTGGGGTTGACGTCGGTGGCGTCGAAGCGCTCCACCAGCTGCTCGCGGCTGAACACGTCCTGGTCGGCGCTGTAGCCCCAGCCCAGCAGGGCCAGGTAGTTGACCATGCCCTCGGGCAGGAAGCCCTGCTCGCGGTACAGGAATAGGTTCGACTCCGGGTCGCGCTTGGAGAGCTTCTTGTTGCCCTCCCCCATCACGTACGGCAGGTGCCCGAACTCGGGGATGCGCTCGGCCACCCCGATGTCCATCAGGGCCCGGTACAGGGCGATCTGGCGGGGCGTGGAGGAGAGGATGTCCTCACCGCGCAGCACATGGGTGACGCGCATCAGCGCGTCGTCGACGGGGTTCACCAGGGTGTACAGCGGCTGCCCGTTGGCGCGCACCACCACGAAGTCGGGAACGGTGCCGGCCTTGAAGGTGATCTCCCCGCGCACCATGTCGGTGAAGGAGATGTCCGCGTCGGGCATCCGCAGGCGCCAGGTGGGCTCGCGGCCCTCCGCCCGGAAGGCGGCCTTCTGCTCCTCGGTGAGCTCCCGGTCGTAGCCGTCGTACCCCAGCTGCGGATCCCGGCCGGCCGCCTCGTGGCGGGCCTTGATCTCCTCAGCGGTGGAGTAGGACTCGTAGATGTGCCCGGCTGCCTTGAGCTTCGCGATCACGTCCTGGTAGATCTCCCCGCGCTGGGACTGGCGGTAGGGGCCATGGGGGCCTCCCACCTCGACGCCCTCGTCCCAGTCGATGCCCAGCCAGCGCATGGCGTCCAGCAGCTGGTGGTAGGACTCCTCGCTGTCGCGGGCGGCGTCGGTGTCCTCGATCCGGAAGATCAGCGTGCCGCCGTGATGGCGGGCGTGCGCCCAGTTGAACAGCGCGGTGCGCACCATCCCCACGTGCGGGGTCCCCGTGGGGCTGGGGCAGAAGCGCACCCGCACCTCCGAGGGGGCCGACGAGGTCGGGGTGAGGGTGTCCGGGGTGTCGCTCACGCGAGGATGCTCCTTGGTCGAGACAGGTAGTTCGGTGTCGAAGGGCGGCGGGCGCTCAGCGCCGCACCACGGGGTTGGTGAGAGTGCCGATGCCCTCGATGGTCACGTCCATGCTGGACCCGGCGTCGACGGCGCGCACCCCGGCGGGCGTGCCGGTGAGGATCACGTCGCCCGGGAGGAGGGTCATCACCTGGGAGACCTCGGAGACGATCTGCTCGATCGAGCGGATCATGTCGGCCGTGCTGCCGGTCTGGGCGGGCTCGCCGTCCACGCTCGAGGCGATGGAGAGGGAGGAGGTGTCCAGGTCCGTCTCGATCCAGGGACCGATGGGGCAGGAGGTGTCGAAGGCCTTCGCGCGCAGCCACTGGTTCTCCTCCCGCTGGGCATCCCGAGCGGTGAGATCATTGGCGCAGGTGAAGCCCAGGATCGCGGAGCGCACCTGATCGGGCTCGAGCTCCTTGGACATCCGCTTGATGACCACGGCGAGCTCCGCCTCCAGGCTCACCTCCCGACTGTAGGCGGGCAGCACCACAGGCTCGCCGGGGCCGATCACGGCGGTGTTGGGCTTGAGGAAGAACAGCGCCTGCTCGGGCACCTCGTTGCCCAGCTCAGCGGCGTGCTCGGCGTAGTTGCGGCCCACGCACACCACCTTCGAGCGGGGGATCACGGGAGCCAGCAGCCGGACCTCGTCCAGCGGGAGGATGGTGCCGGTGGGGCGGATCTCGGTGTACAGCGGGTCCCCGGTGATGCCGTAGACCATCTCGCGACCGTCCTTGGCCTGGACGATGCCGTACATCGGGTCGTCACCGGTGGTGAATCGGGCGATGCGCATGCCCGCCAGTCTAGGTGCACCTGCGTCGGGGCCTGCGACGCGCGGCCGCCACCATCCCGCATCCCTCCCGGGCCGGGCCGATATCCGCTATTGTTGAACTATCAACCATGTGCCGCTGGGCGGCAGGACGGAGCATCGTGAGCACCCCCCAGAACGCAGCAGCCATCGATCCGACAGCAGCAGCCATCGATCCGACCGAGGTCACCTTCGGCCTGGACACCTTCGGCGACATCACCCATGACCTCGCTGGCGAGTCCCTCGCCCCCGCGCAGGTGATCCGGAACGTCCTGGCCGAGGGCGCCCTGGCCGATCAGGTCGGCATCGACCACTTCTCCGTCGGTGAGCACCACCGCCCCGACTACGCCATCAGCTCCCCGGACACGGTGCTGGCGGCCCTGGCCACGCGCACCGAGCGCATCACCCTGGGCACCGCGGTGACCGTGCTCAGCTCCGACGACCCGATCCGGGTGTTCGAGCGCTTCTCGACCCTCGACGCGATCTCCCGGGGCCGCACCGAGATCACCATCGGCCGCGGGTCCTTCACCGAGTCGTTCCCCCTGTTCGGCTACGCGCTGCAGGACTACGAGACCCTGTTCGAGGAGAAGATCGACCTGCTCAGCAAAGTCCTGCCGCAGGAGCCCTTCAGCTGGTCCGGCACCACCCGCCCGCCGCTGAAGGACCAGTCCGTGCACCCCCGGGCCGAACGCACCATTCCCACCTGGGTGGCCGTCGGCGGCAGCCCCAACTCCGTGATCCGCGCGGCCCGCTACGGCTTCCCGCTGATGCTGGCCATCATCGGCGGGCAGGCCGAGCGCTTCGCCCCCTACGTCCAGCTGTTCCACGAGGCCAATGACAAGCTCGGCAATCCCGCCCTGCCCGTCGGCGTGCACTCCCCCGGTCATATCGCCGAGGACGACGACACCGCACGCGAGCAGCTGCGCGACGCATGGCTCGCCAACCGCAACCAGCTGGGCCGCGAGCGCGGATGGGGCCCGGCGGGTCCCGGCGAGTTCGACTCGGAGGTGGAGCAGGGCGCCCTGTACGTGGGCTCGGTGGAGACCGTGGCCAAGAAGATCGCCCATACCGTGCGTGCGCTAGGGGTGGACCGCTTCGACCTCAAGTACGCCAATGGCACCGTGGCCCATGAGCACCTGATGCAGTCGATCGAGCTGTACGGCACTCAGGTGATCCCGCGGGTGCGCGACCTGCTGGCCTGACGCACCGGCCGGGCTCCGCCCGGCCCCGGGGGTCACGTCTCCCGAGGCCGCGGCCTTGGAGACCGGCATCACCGGCGCCTGGGGAGCGAGGTCTGGACCGCCACCTTCGGGGCGGTGCGATCATGGACCGCACCGCCCCGTCACGCCTCGAGTGCACGTACGGGAGACCGAGAGGGGAACGATGGCCGACGCGAGAGCACGCACCCAGGACCGGGGGCGTGAACTGCACCGACCACCACCGGCATCGAGGTGCGGGGGTACTGGATCCGTCGCTGGATCCCGTGGGATCAGATCGCGATGATCGAGTCCAGTTCCCACTGGTACTGGCGCAGGGCCACCTGCATCCACACCCACCACACCCTCTCGGGCAACGGCGAGCGCATCACCGCCGCCGTCACGGCCTACCAGTACATCTTCTGGCGCAGCGAGCCGTACGACGCCCGGGCCCGCGATCCGCGCGAACACCTCGTGCCCACCCGGGCGGCGATGGACGCGCACCGCAGGTACCTGAGCGGCGAGTTCTCCGCTGCCGCTGCCGACGCTCGAGAAGGAGCCTGGTGACGATACCGCCGATCCGTGCGCCCGAGCGGGTGCTCACCGCTGAGCAGGCCCGGCAGGCGCGCGCGCTCCACGAGGAGCGGGCCGACGCCCTCACCGCCGGTCACCGGGAGCGGCGCGCACGAGGGGAGAAGCACCCGGTGGAGGACTTCCTGTTCTCCTACTACCCCTTCTCCGCAGCCCGGCTGCGTCGCTGGCACCCGGGGTGGCGCACGGCCTACGACCCTGCCGCCGATTTCGACCCTGCGGGGCACGGGATCGGCGGTGACGTGCAGGAGGCCGGTTCGCGCACCTGGTACGTGGACGTTCCCGCGACAACGCCCCTGCGCCGGGCGGATGTGGGCCGGTACCTCGCCGAGCGCTCCGATGCGCTCCGCTTCATGGTGCGCCTGCTGTCGGCCTCCTCCATGGCGCGGCGCTCCCCGCAGTTCGGCTGCTTCGGCCTGCACGAATGGGCGATGGTGCACGGGCTCCGGCCCGGTCAGCAGCGTCACGAGACCCTCCCGCTGCGCCTGAGCGAGGCCGAGACGGACGCCGTGGTGGAAGGCGAGCGCCTGGTGTGCTCGCACATCGATGCGTTCCGCTTCTTCACCCCCTCGGCCGCTCCTCGCAACGCCACCCAGCCCACCCGGGCCACGCAGATGGCCAATGACAATCCTGCGTGCATGCACGTGCGGATGGACCTGTACAAGTGGGCCATGAAGCTCTCACCCCTGGTGTCGAGCAGCCTGGCGCTGGACTGCTTCGAGCATGCCCGCCAGACCCGCGTGTTGGACATGGAGGCGAGCCCTTATGACGTTCGGCCCCTGGGGTACGGGATGGTCCCGATCGAGACGCCGGCGGGTAAGGCGGAGTACGTACGACGGCAGCGCGCCCTGGCCGACAGAGCCGAGCAGCTCCGCGGGCGGATCCTGGGTGAGCTCGAGGGATTGCCGGTCGACGCTCCCTGACCGGTGAGAGGCCTGCACCTGAGCGGATGGCTGCACCTGAGAGACTGGACCCATGGCTTTGCTGACGCCCTTCCTGCCCGGTGACCACTCCTCCCCTGTCGCTGCGGACGACGAGGCCGCGCAGGACCGGATCGTCGAGGGCTTCATCGCCTCCCAGCAGGCCATCGGCCGCAGCCTCTACCCGCACCAGGAGGAGGCGCTGCTGGCGATCGCCGCCGGGGATCATGTGATCGCGGCGACCCCCACCGGCTCGGGCAAGACCACCATCGCCTACTGCGCGATCTTCGCGGCCATGGCCCGGGGCCAGCGCTCCTACTACACCGCCCCCATCAAGGCGCTGGTGAGCGAGAAGTTCTTCGACCTGGTCTCCCAGTTCGGCGCCGAGAACGTGGGCATGATGACCGGGGACAGCTCGGTCAACCACGACGCCCCGATCATCGTGTGCACCGCGGAGATCTTCGCCAACCACGCCCTGCGCGACGGCCCCACCTCCGATGTGGGCCTGGCCGTGATGGACGAGTTCCACTTCTACGGGGACCCCCAGCGCGGCTGGGCCTGGCAGGTGCCGCTGGTGGAGCTGCCCGGCTGCCAGTTCGTGCTGATGAGCGCCACCCTGGGTGATGTCTCCTTCTTCGAGGAGGACCTCGAGCAGCGCACGGGGCGTCCGGTCACCACCATCGACGACGCGCCCCGCCCGGTGCCGCTGGACTTCCGCTGGTCGCTCGAGCCGCTGCCGGACACCATTGCCACCATCGTCGAGGACCGCGACGCGCCGGTCTATATCGTGCACTTCACCCAGAAGGAGGCGCTCGAGCAGGCGCAGGCCCTCAAGGGCCAGAAGATCCTCACCGCCGCGGAGAAGGAGCAGGTGCGGGAGATCATCGGCGACTTCCGCTTCGCCAAGGGCTTCGGGCGGGTGCTGTCCGGCCTGGTGCGTGAGGGGATCGGCGTGCACCACGCCGGGATGCTCCCCAAGTACCGGCGTCTGGTGGAGAAGCTGGCCCAGTCCGGGCTGCTGAAGATCATCTGCGGCACCGACACCCTGGGGGTGGGCATCAACGTACCCATCCGCACCGTGCTGCTGACAGGGCTGGCGAAGTACGACGGGCGCCGCACGCGCCTGCTGAACGCCAGGGAGTTCCACCAGATCGCCGGCCGTGCGGGCCGGGCGGGCTTCGACACCGTGGGGCACGTGGTGGTGCAGGCCCCGCCGTGGACCATCGAGTTCGAGAAGGAGCGGGCCAAGGTGCGTGCCCGCGAGGAGGCCGGCACGGCCCCCAACAGCGCCAAGAAGCGCAAGAAGGAGCCGAGGCCCAAGGTCCCCGACGGAGCGGTGACGTGGTCCGAGCAGAACCTCACCAAGCTGATGGAGAACCCGCCCGAGCAGCTGCGCCCCCACCTTCGGATCACCGCCTCCATGGTGCTGGCGATGATCGCCCGGCCCGGGGACGCGATCGCTGCCGGCCGCCACTTGATCATGACCAGCCACCAGACCCGCACCCAGAAGCTGGCGCTGGTCAAGCAGGCGGTCGACATCTTCCGCGGGCTGCGCGACGCCGACATCATCGAGATCCTGGACCAGCCCGACCACCTGGGTCGTCGCATCGCCCTGGTGGAGGACCTTCAGCTGGACTTCACCATGAACCAGCCGCTGGCCCCGTTCGCGATCGCCATGATCGACTCCCTGGACGAGGAGTCGGACACGGTCACCCTGGACACCGTCTCGATCATCGAGGCGATCCTCGAGGACCCTATGCAGATCCTGCTGGCACAGCAGAACGCCGCCAAGAGCGAGCTGCTGGCGGAGCTGAAGGCCGACGGCGTCGAGTACACCGAGCGGATGGCCCAGCTGGACGAGGTCACCTGGCCCAGGCCCCTGGCAGAGGACCTCGAGGCCGCCCTGGAGATCTACCGGGGAAAGCACCCCTGGGTGCGGGCCGGTGACCTCTCCCCCAAGTCGATCGTGCGCGAGATCTACGAGACCGGGCAGACCTTCAGCGAGTTCGTGCAGCGCTACAGCCTGGCCCGCAGCGAAGGCATCGTGCTGCGCTACCTCTCCGACGCCTACCAGGCGATGCGCCGCACCATCCCGCAGGATCTGCGCACCGCGCAGCTCGAGGACATGATCGAGTGGCTCGGGGTGCTGGTGCGCGGCATCGACTCCTCGCTGCTGGACGAGTGGGAGGCCCTCACCCATCCCGAGGACGCCGCCGACGGTGCCGAGGAGATCCGCCCCTCGACCCCGCGCGGCCTCTCCGCCCAGACCAAGGTGCTGCGCACCATGGTGCGCTCGGCCATGTGGCAGCGCGTGGAGCACTTCGCCTTCGAACGCGAGGCACGCCTGGCGGAGCTGGACGGCGCCTCGGGCTGGGACCGGAAAGCCTGGGCCGAGGCGATGGACGACTACTACGACACCTACGACCACGTCGGCATCGACGGCCCGGCCCGCTCACCGCAGCTGCTGCAGATCACCGAGGAGTCCAAGGTGTGGCGGATCCGCCAGGTGCTGGACGATCCGGACCACAACCGCGACTGGGGCATCGAGGCCGAGCTGGACCTGGAGGCGACCGACGAGGCCGGCGAGCCGGTGCTGGCGATCACCCACGTGGGCGAGCTGGGCGGGCACTGACGCCGGTATCGGCTCCCCGCGCGCTCCCCGCTCAGCGCACGGGAAGGGTACGGTCGACGGATGGACCACGACCGGCGTCACGACCTCGTCCTGTTCGGTGCCAGCGGCTTCATCGGCCGTCTGATCGCCCAGCACCTGGCCGACCAGGCTCCCCCCGGGCTGCGCATCGCCCTGGCGGGCCGCACCGTCTCCCGCCTGGAGGAGGTGCGGGACCAGCACGGCCGCCCCGAGTGGGATCTGCTCACCGCTGACAGCAGCGACCAGGCCGCGCTGGCGGACCTGGCCACATCGACCCGGGTGGTGCTGAGCACCGTCGGCCCGTACCACCGCCACGGCCTGCCGCTGGTGCTCGAGTGCGCCCGCGCCGGCACCGACTACGTGGACCTGACCGGGGAGGTCGCCTTCGTGCGCGCGTCGATCGACCGCGCCCATGACGAGGCGGTGCGCACCGGGGCCCGCATCGTCCACTCCTGCGGCTTCGACTCGGTCCCCTCCGATCTGGCCGTCCACCTCCTGCACGGCGCCGCCACCGCAGACGGAGCGGGCGGGCTGGGCGACACCACCCTGCTGGTGACACGGCTGCGCGGCGGGCTCAGCGGAGGCACCGTGGACTCGATGCGCGAGCAGCTCTCCCTGGTCCGCTCCGACCGGGAGGCGGCGCAGCTGGCCGCCGATCCCTACGCGCTCGCACCGGACCGTGCCGCCGAGCCGCGCCTGCCCGGGCAAGAGGACTCCACAGGCGTCTTCGTCGAGGCGGGCTCCGGCCGGTGGACGGCCCCGTTCGTCATGGCCTCCTACAACACCCGCATCGTGCGCCGCAGCCACGCGCTGCTGCGCGAGCACGGGGACACACCGGCGGGGTACGGCGCGGCGTTCCGGTACCGCGAGATGGTCGACACCGGGCGTGGGCGGAGGGGACGTCGGCGTGCACAGGCGCTCCGCACCGGACTCGCGGCGCTGTGGCTGGGCCTGAGCACACCGGGCCTGTCGCGGATCGTCGATGCCCTGCTGCCGAAGCCCGGCGAGGGCCCCTCCCCCGAAAAGCGCGCCTCCGGCCTGTTCGAGGTGCAGGCCCGGACCACCGCCCAGGACGGGCAGGGGTACCTGGCCACCGTGGGCGCCCAGGGTGACCCCGGGTACGCCGCCACCTGCGTGATGATCGGACAGTGCGCGCTCGCCCTGGCCGTGGAGCCCGAGCGCTGCCGCCCCGGCGGGGGCGTGCTGACACCGGCCGTGGCCCTGGGCGATGTGCTCGTCGAGCGGCTGCGGGCGCAGGGTTTCCGGTTGCGCGTGGACCCCCTCTAGGCGCCGGTCTCCTGCGGCTCCCGGCGGGGCAGCACCTTGCGCATGATGTCGGTCGAGGTGACCACGCCGAGGAACTCCTCCCCGTCCATGACCGCCGCGAGCTGCTCGTTCTCTCCCCGGATCATGGTCAGCGCGGCCAGCACCGGGGTGTCCCCTTGGAGCCGGAAGGCGGGGCGAGCCAGTTCGGCGACGGGACGGGCCGAATCTTCCAGCAGGGTGTCACGCACGTGGATCACACCGGGGCCGTCGGCATCCAGGTCCCGCACCAGGATCCGCTTGTGACCGGTGCGGGCCGAGGCCGCCTGGAGATCGGCGACGGTGGCATCGCGATCCACGGCGGTGGCGCGGTCGGCCGGGTCGATCAACCCGCACAACGGGGCGTCGGCCAGGTCCAGCACCTCGGAGATCTGGTCGCGGAACTCCTGCTCCAGCACGCCCTGCTCCCCGGAGTGCTCCACCAGCTGCCGGATGGTCTCCGCGTCGTGACCGCCCACGGCGGCGCGGTCCATGGGCTCGAAGCCGCTGGCCGCCACCAGGCGGTTGGCCACCGCGTTGACGAAGGTGAGCAGGGGCCGCACCCCGGCGATGAACACCCGGGAGGGGATCGCGATGACCTTTGCGGCGGTCTCCGGGGCAGCGATGGCCCAGGACTTCGGAGCCATCTCCCCCACCACCAGGTGCAGGAAGGTGACCAGCAGCAGCGACAGCACGAACGAGGTGGTGCCGGCGACCTGGGAGGGCAGCCCGGTCGCCTCCAGGAGCGGGCCCAGCGCCGCATCCACGCCCGGCTTGGTGATGGCGCCCAGCGCGAAGGTGCACAGGGTGATGCCCAGCTGCGCGCCGGCCAGCATGATGGTCAGCTCGTGCATGCCCTTCAGTGCGGCCCGCGCTGAGGCGCTGTGGCCGGTCTCCTCCTCGAGGCGGTGCTGACGGGCACCGAGCAGTGCGAACTCGATGACGACGAAGAAGGCGCTGGCGATCAGCAGCAGGATCGTCGCGACGGTGACGAAGACGGGATCAGTGCTCATCGCTTCGTCTCCTGGTCCGTCGCGCGGTCGGTGCTGTCGATGTCGCCGGCCTTCAGCTCATCGGGGTCGATCTCGTGGACCCGCAGCTCCACCCGGAGGCGGCTGGGCACATGACGGTCGGTCTCCAGCACCTCGATGTGGAGCTCGCGACGCACGGGCTGGTCGGCGACCACGTCGCTGGGCACGGCGGGCAGCTCGATGGTGAGGGTGCGGCCCTGCTCGGGGAGCTCGCCCAGCTGGGCGATCACCAGGCCGCCGACGGTCTCGTAGTCGTCCTCCGGCAGGGGGTGGCCGATCAGGCGGATCAGCTCGTCGGCGTGGACGTCGCCGTCCATCTCCCAGGAGTCCTCCGGGCCGGTGGAGGCGGTGACCTCGTCGGTCTCGGCATCGTGCTCGTCGTGCAGCTCACCGATCAGCTCCTCGGCGAGGTCCTCCTCGGTGAGGATGCCGGAGAAGGTGCCGAACTCGTCGATCACGCAGGCGATCTCCTGGCCGACCTCGCTGAGGGCCTCCAGCACATCGGGCAGCGGCATCCGCTCGGGGACGATGAGGGGCTCGCGCATGGCCGCGGTGACCGACTCGTGGTCGCCGTGGCCGGCGGTCAGCAGGTCGGTCATCAGCACCACGCCCACCGGCTCGTCCTCGTCGGAGACCACGGGGTAGCGGCTGTGGGCGCCGGCCATCAGGGTGCGGATCTCACCGATGGTGGTCTCGGTGTCCACGGTGCTGACCTTGGCGCGGGGAACCATGGCGTGCTCGGCGTCCTGCTCGGGGAAGTCGATCACGCGGTCGATCACCACGGAGAGGTCCTCGGGCATGTCCCCGCTGTCGCGGGAGTCGCGCACGATCCGTTCCAGATCCTTGGCGGTCGCGGTGGAGTCCACGTCATGGACGGGCTCCATGCCCAGCAGGCGGATCAGGCCGTTGGCCGCATGGTCGAAGACGGTGATCAGCCAGCCGAACAGGGCCAGGTAGATCAGGGTGGAGCGGGAGACGGCGCGTGCCACGGGCTCCGGGGCGGCGATGGCGAGGTTCTTGGGGTACAGCTCGCCGAAGATCATCTGCGCCACGGTGGCGAGCACCAGGGCCAGCACGGTGCCCACCGCGATGCTGATGGCGGCGGGCACGCCGGCCACTCCCAGGATCGTGCCCAGGGACTCGCCCACCAGGGGCTCGGCCACATAACCCACGAGCAGGCCGGTCACGGTGATGCCCAGCTGGGCGCCGGAGAGCATGAAGGAGGTGCGCTCGGTGACCTTCACGGCGCGCTTGGCGGCCTCGTCGCCCCCGGCCGCGGCGGCCCGCAGCCGCGAGCGGTCCACCGACATGTAGGCGAACTCCTGGGCCACGAAGTAGCCGTTGGCAGCGATCAGCGCGAGGATGATCGCGACGCCCAGCAGGAGCAGGAGGATCGTGGTGCCCATCAGAGGAGGCCTCCCTCAGGGGAGCTGACGGGCACGGTACTGGCAGACGGGGGTTCATCGGGCATGAGCGCGATGGTAGACATGCCCGGTCTCGTCTCCTGACAACGCGCTGGCAACGCTCAGGCGGGCTCGTCGAGGTCGAGGTCCACCATCAGCTCGGCGGCGATGCGCTCCAGCGCCTCCCGCACCTCGCCCGGGTCGCGCCCCGCCGGCAGGGCGACCAGGGCTTCCGCCTCGAACAGCACGCCGCCGCCCTGCGGGGCATCGCTGGTCCAGGTGCGCAGGTCCTCGATGCCGGCGCCCTGGGCGGCGAGCGCCGAGGTGACCTCCCGCACCATGCCGGTGCGGTCCTGCCCCACCAGGTGCAGCCGCAGACGCTCCTGCTCCCCGGCATCGCCCGACGCGGCGGCCGCGAGGCGGGCATCGGTGACGTCGACCCGCAGGCCCACGCTCTGATGCAGGGCGCCGAGGGCACAGGTGAGGTCCTGGACCCGTTCCTCGGGCACCTCCACCAGGACCACACCGGCGAACTTGCCGGCCAGATGCGACAGGCCGCTCTCCAGCCAGTTCCCGCCATGGAGGTCGACTTGCTCGGAGAGGGCCGAGACCAGTCCTTCGCGGTCATCACCGATCGCTGTGAGCACGAGTTGAGTCATGTCGCGCAGACTATCCGAGGCCGGGCGCCGACGGGGTGATACCCGTCTTGTACAGCCCGTAGGTGTACGCATCCGAGATCGCCTCCCAGGAGGCCTCGATGAGGTTGGGGCCCACGCCCACGGTAGTGAACTCGAGGTCCGCCCCCGCGGTGCGCACCAGCACCCGGGTGGTGGCGTCGGTGCCGTGGTGGGCATCGAGGATGCGCACCTTGAAGTCCTGCAGCTCCAGCTCGTCGATCAGCGGGAAGCGGTCCCGCAGGGCCTGCCGCAGGGCGAGGTCCAGGGCGTTGACCGGACCGTTCCCCTCAGCGATCGCGACGGAGCGGCCGCCGTCGGCCCCATCGATGCCCGCCCCGCGCAGCTTCACGGTGGCCTCCGTCTCCAAGGTGCCGTCGCGCAACTGCTGGGAGGTGGCGCGCCAGGACTCCACCTCGAAGTACCGCGGCACCCGACCCATCTCCTCCAGCAGCAGGAGCTCGAAGGAGGCATCGGCCGCCTCGTAGGAGTACCCCTCCGCCTCGCGCTGCTTGACGGTGCCGGCCAGCCGCCCCAGCAGGTTCTTCTGCCCGGTGAGGTCGAAGCCCAGCTCCCGGCCCTTCAGCTCGATGGAGGCGCGCCCGGCCATGTCCGAGATGATCATCCGCATGTCGTTGCCGATGGCGCGGGGATCCATGTGCTGGTAGAGGTCCGGGTCCACCCGGATGGCACTGGCGTGCAGGCCTGCCTTGTGGGCGAAGGCGCTGGCCCCGACGTAGGGCGCGCGGGCGCCGACGGGCATGTTGACGATCTCGCCGATGGCGTGCGCGATCCGGGTGGCCTCGGCGAGGGTCTCCCCCGGCACCAGGTCCAGCCCCATCTTCAGCTGCAGGTCCCCGAGCATGGTGAGCAGATCCGCGTTGCCGGTGCGCTCCCCGTAGCCGTTGACGCAGCCCTGCACATGGGTGATGCCCGAGCGCACTGCCATGAGGGCGTTGGCGACAGCACAGCCGGAGTCGTTGTGGGTGTGTGCGCCCAACCGTGCCCCGGCGTGCCCTGCGGCCTCCAGGCGGGCGCGCAGCTCCTCGACCACCTCGGTCACCTGGTGCGGGAGCATGCCACCGTTGGTGTCGCACAGCACCACCACGCGCGCGCCCGCCGCGAAGGCCTCGACCACCACGGAGGTGGTGTAGTCGGGATCATGGGCGAAGCCGTCGAAGAAGTGCTCGGCATCGACGAACACCTCCCGCCCCAGCCCGACCAGGTGGGCGACGGTGTCCCGCACCATCGCCAGGTTCTCCTCGCCGTCGGTGCGCAGCGCGCCGGTGACGTGGCGCAGATCGGACTTGGCGACCAGGGTCACCGTGGGGGCCTCGGAGTCGACCAGCGCTGCGACCTGCGGATCCTCCTGGACGGGCACCCCGGCCTTGCGGGTGGCGCCGAAGGCCGCGAGTCGCGCGCACCTGAGGTCGAGCTCGGTGCGGGCGCGGGCGAAGAACTCGGTGTCCCGGGGGACCGCGCCGGGCCACCCGCCCTCGATGTAGGTCACCCCCAGTTCGTCGAGATGGCGGGCCACGGCCAGCTTGTCGGCCACGGAGAGCGTGAGCCCCTCCTGCTGGGAGCCGTCACGCAGGGTGGTGTCGTAGAGGTGGAACGCGTCGATCGGATCGACCGCGGTGCGGGGGCCGGGGGTCGTCATGGCGTCCTCACACCAGCCGGGTCAGCCAGCCGTGGCGGTCGGGGACCCGGCCGTACTGGATGCCGGTCAGCTCCTCGCGCAGGGCGAGGGTGGTCTGGCCGGAGCCGCCGTCGCCGATGGTCCAGGTGCCGTCCTGGGAGCGGAACTCGCCGATCGGGGTGATCACCGCCGCGGTGCCGCAGGCGAACATCTCGGTGATCTCCCCGGCGCTGATCTGCTGGGCGACCTCGCTCATCAACAGCGTGGTCTCCACGGGCTGAAGCCCGCGGTCCTGGGCGATGCGCAGCACGGACTCACGGGTCACGCCCTCCAGGATCGACCCGGACAGGCGCGGGGTGAGGATGCGGTCGTCCCGCGTGATCGCGAAGACGTTCATGCCGGAGAGCTCATCGATCGCGGTGTGGGTCTCGGAGTCCAGGAACATCACCTCATCGGCCCCGTGGGAGACGGCCTCGTTCTTGGCCAGCAGAGAGGAGGCGTAGTTGCCGCCGCACTTGGCGGCGCCCGTGCCACCGGCGCCGGCGCGGGCGTAGGTGTCGGTCACCCACACCACGAGCGGCTGCACGCCGCGCGGGAAGTAGGCGCCGGCCGGGGAGGCGATCACGTAGTAGTCCACCGTGTGGGAGGCCCGCACCCCCAGGAACTCCTCGGAGGCGAACATGAACGGCCTTAGGTACAGGGAGGTCTCCCCCTCCGGCTGCGGCACCCAGGGCTCATCGGCGGCCACGAGGGCGCGCACGGACTCCAGGAAGTCCCGCTCGGGCAGCTCGGGCAGTGCGAGGCGGCGGGCGGAGCGCATCATGCGCCGCGCGTTCTGCTCGGGCCGGAAGGTCCACACGGAGCCGTCGGCGTGGCGGAACGCCTTCATGCCCTCGAAGATCTCCTGCCCGTAGTGCAGCACCGCCGCGGCGGGCGAGAGCTGCAGCGGCCCGAAGGGCACCAGCTCGGCGCCGGTCCAGCCCTCCTCCACGGTCCAGCGGGCGTGGGCCATGAAGTCGGTGAAGTGCTGGCCGAAGCCGGGGGCGGCGAGGATGCGGGCGCGCTCGTCGTCGGTGATGCGCCGCGCGGTGGCGGCGGGGGTGAAGGTGAGCGCGCTCATCGATGTCTCCTCGGGACGGGGTAGGGGCAGGCTAGTTCGGTCAGTGTTGGCTGATCGCGGCGACCAGGGCGTCGCCGATCTCGGCGGTGCTGCGATCCCCCAGGTCTCCACGGGCCGCCAGGTCGGCCTCGACGGCGGCCCGCACGGTCGCGGCGGCCTGCTCGTGGCCCAGGTGGTCCAGCAGCAGTGCCACGGAGGACACGGTCGCGGTGGGGTCAGCGATTCCCAGCCCGGCGATGTCGGGGGCGGAGCCGTGCACCGGCTCGAACATGGAGGGGAAGTCGCCGGTGGGGTTGATGTTCCCGCTGGCGGCCAGTCCGATGCCGCCGCCGATCGCGGCGGCGAGGTCGGTGAGGATGTCGCCGAACAGGTTGTCGGTGACGATCACGTCGAAGCAGCCCGGATCGTTGACCAGGTAGATGGTGGCGGCATCGATGTGGGCGTAGTCCACGGTGACCTCGGGGAACTCGCGGCCCACCTGGTCCACCACGCGGCTCCACAGTTTCCCGGCGTGGACCAGCACATTGTGCTTGTGGACCAGGGTGAGGCGCCGGCGGCGACGCTGGGCCTGCTCGAAGGCGTAGCGCACCACGCGCTCGACACCGACAGCGGTGTTCAGCGAGACCTCGGTGGCGACCTCCAGCCCGGTGCCGGTGCGCATGGATCCGCCGTTGCCGACGTACGGGCCCTCGGTGCCCTCGCGGACCACCAGGAAGTCCACCTCGCCGGGATCGGCCAACGGTGAGGCAACGCCGGGCACCAGGCGGGTGGGGCGCAGGTTCACGAAGTGGTCGAAGCCGAAGCGGAGCTTCAGCAGCAGCCCTCGCTCGAGGACCCCGGAGGGGACCTCGGGGTCGCCGACGGCACCCAGCAGGATCGCGTCGTGCTCGGCCAAGCGCTGCATGTCGTCCTCGGTGAGGGTCTCGCCGGTGCGGTGCCAGCGGCCGGCGCCGAGGTCGAAGTCGGTGGTCTCCACCGACACGCCGGCGGGTTCGAGAGCGGCGCGCAGGGCCCGCAGACCCTGGGGGACCACCTCCTTGCCGATGCCGTCGCCCTCGATGACGGCGAGGCGGATGTGGGTGCGCCGGGGGTCGGGGGCGCTGGGAGTGCTGGGGCTGCTCGTCATGGCTGTCTCCGGTTCAGTACGCGATGTCGACGGTATGGATGGCGCGGGCACCGATCGTCTCGCCGATCCGCTCGGCGAGCTCGCGCGGGGCGGACTGGTCGAGGTTGAGGATCACCAGGGCCTCCGCACCGGGTCCGTCCCCGGCACGGGAGACCTGCATGCCGGCGATGTTGACACCGGCCTCGCCGAGCAGCGCGCCGTACTGGCCGATCTGGCCGGGGCGGTCCTCGTAGCGGATCATCATCAGGTGGTCGCTGAGTGTCACGTCCAGGGGGTGCCCGGCGACCTCGATCAGCTTGTGGATCTGGTCCACTCCGCTGAGAGTGCCGGAGACGGAGACCACCTCGCCGTCACGCAGGGTGCCGCGCACTTGGATCTCGTTGCGGAAGCGCTCGGTGCCCTCGTGGGTCTCGAGGTTCACGGTGATCCCGCGCTCCTCGGCGAGGACGGGGGCGTTGACATAGCTGACCTGCTCGGTGACGACGCTGCGGAACACCCCGCGCAGCACCGACAGCTTCAGCGCGGTGACGTCACGGGAGGCGATCTCGCCGCGGATCACGATGTCCAGCAGCTCGGGGGCCTCCCCCGCCATCACGGTGAACAGCTGGCCCAGGCGGTCGGCGAGGGCCACGCCCGGGCGCACCAGGTCGTCGATGGCTCCCCCGGCCACGTTGACGGCGTCCGGGACCAGCTCCCCGGCCAGGGCCAGGCGCACGGACTGGGCCACGGCGGTGCCGGCCTTCTCCTGCGCCTCGGCGGTGGAGGCACCCAGGTGCGGGGTCAGGGTGACGTTGTCGAGCTCCAGCAGCTTCGCGGCGCTCGGGGAGGCCGAGGGCGGCTCCGAGGAGTACACGTCCAGCGCGGCCCCGGCGATCCGCCCACTGGTGAGAGCCTCCACCAGGGCGTGCTCGTCGATGAGACCGCCGCGGGCGGCGTTGACCACGTGCAGGGTGGGCTTGGCCATCGCCAGCTGCTCGGCGCCGATCAGACCCGTGGTCTCCGGGGTCTTGGGCATGTGCACGGTGACCACGTCGGATTCGCGCATCAGCTCGTCGAGCTCGACCACCCGGGCGCCCAGCTCGGCGGCGCGGGTGTGGTTGACGTAGGGGTCGTAGGCCAGCAGGTGCACGCCGAAGGGGGCCAGGCGCTCGGCGACCAGCTGACCGATGCGGCCGAAGCCCACCACACCCACGGTCTTGCCCAGCAGCTCGGTGCCCGTGAGGGCCTTGCGCTCCCACTTGCCCTGCTTCATCGAGGCGTCGGCGCGGCCGAGGTTGCGCAGGGAGGCCAGGATCAGCGTCACCGCGAGCTCGGCGGCCGAGACGATGTTGGAGGTGGGGGCGTTGATCACCATCACCCCGGCGGCGGTCGCGGCGGGGACGTCGACGTTGTCCAGGCCCACGCCGGCGCGGGCGACGACGCGCAGCTTCGGGGCCGCGGCGTACACCTCCGCGTCGACCAGGGTGGCGGAGCGGACAAGGAGGGCATCGGCCTCCACCACCGCGGCGAGCAGCGCGGAACGGTCGGTGCCGTCCACGCTGCGGACCTCGACGTCGGGGCCCAGGACCTCGACGGTGGCGGGCGACAGCTCCTCAGCGATGAGCACGACAGGACGCGTCACGGAATCTCCTCCGGTACGGATGGTGGTCGTCGCTCACGCCCTCGGGTGCGACGGGTTTCAAGGGACAGCGTAGTCCGGTGTCCGCCATGCGGGAACGCGAGTCAGCATGCGAGATCGGCGGCCGGTGAGTCCACTCGTGCTGCGTCGACAGCCTGATCAATCGCTGCTGCGGAACTGTCGGTGACGGGACAGGGCTCCCCCACTGCCGCTTCGATAGCCGAAGCAGCGGACCGCTCATCACTGCGAGGCATTCTGTTCACCGGGGCGAGGCGAACTGCAGCGCGCCGAGGAGTCGCTCCGCTCACCCCTCCACGCGAATCCCCGCCAGCACCTGGTGGGCGAGAACGGGCGCCTCCTCGGCGGAGACCCCGTTGACCTGCACGCGATACTCCTCCTCCCCCACGTGCACCCGTACGGCGACGACCATCCCGTCCTCGCCACCCCGGCTGACCGCGGCGGTGACCAGGTCCGCGCCGCCGATCTCCGCCCGCGCGGCGTAGAGCACGGTGTCGAGCAGGTAGGGGCTCGGGACCGGCAGGCGGAACAGGGTGATCCCGCTCTTGCGAGTGCCATCCTCGTCGACGCTGGAGATGCCGAGCTCGACCTCCTGGAGCTCACCCGACGTCGGAGGGATCGCGGCGGTGAGGCGGCCGAAGGAGATCTCCTGCCAGTCCTCGGGCACCTCGGTCGGCTCGACCAGTGGCAGCTCCTCCGCGTCGGAGATCGCGAGCGTGGGCACCGTGGCGACGACGTAGGTCATCAGCGCGTTCATCCGGCCGTCCTCGACGCCGAGATAGAAGGCGACCTCGCGCCGCAGGAACCCGTCCTCGCCCTTGCGCACGATCGGCACCACGCCGCGCACGAACGCGACCAGAGCGGCGCCCGCGCCGGGGAACGTGGTGCCCTCCGGCACCCGTGCGAGGAGGTCCCGAAGCGGTCCTCTCGCTCGAGCGACCCTGGCTCGATCCTCGTGCGCTCGTCCGCCGCGGCGGTGTCGATCTCCACGAGCCGCAGATCCTCCACCGCCGCCCAGTCGTCGAAGGTGGTGCCCGGCTCCGGGGCGGGCTCCGAGGAGACGCCTCCCCCGTCGCTTCCGGCACCCGGCGCCGGGTCCGTCCCTCCGGCCGGCTCCTCGTCCCCGCCCGGCAGCAGGGAGCATGCCCCCGCCGTCGTCACCACGCCCAGGGCCCCCAGCCCGGTCAGCGCCGTGCGTCGTGTGGTCGTGCGGGTGGTCGCGCCCGCGCTCATCCCTGGATCCCCCTGCTCGGCACGTCGGCCGAGCTTTCGTGTGTGTGTTCAGAACATCATGATGCACGAAAGCCCGCGGCGGGGGGGGGGCGGCGGGGGGGGCGCCCGCGGGGTCGGTGTGCAGGGCGGAGGCGGCGCCGGTGGCGCGTGCGAACTCGGCGATCTTCTGGGCGGAGACCGTGTGCACCGGGCCGGGCGGGTAGGTGCGGCCGGCGAAGGAGGGGTCAGGGGCAGTGGCGGTCATGGCGTCTCCCTGGATCAGGCGGGGGGGGCGGGCTCGTACAGCGCGGGAAGGGCAGGCGCTGCCTGCGTCACCCATCAGGATGCACGAGAGGCCACCCGGGGTGAACCCGAATGGCCTCTGGTGGATGCGCTCGGCCCGGTCAGCGGGTCTCGCGGTGGGCGGTCTGCTTGCCGCAGGTGGGGCAGAACTTCGAGAGCTCCAGCCGGTCCGGGGTGTTGCGGCGGTTCTTCTTGGTGATGTAGTTGCGTGCCTTGCACTCGGTGCAGGCCATGGTGATCTTGGGACGCACGTCAGAGCTCTTGCTCGCCACGGTTCGCCTCTTTCGTTCCGGGTGGCGCGCTGTGATCCCGCGCGCCGCGTGGGTTCCCGTATGCGGGATGGATCTGCACTACCGGCATGACCGGTGTGGTACCGAGGGCGGGGATCGAACCCGCGACCTCACGATTATGAGTCGTGCGCTCTGACCGTCTGAGCTACCCCGGCATGATCGACGCGACGGCCCGACCTCGTACGAGATCGGGCCGGCACATCCATCAGAGCCCTGAAAGGGAATCGAACCCTTGACCTTCTCCTTACCATGGAGATGCTCTGCCGACTGAGCTATCAGGGCAACCCGGTGGACTCTACACATTCCTTGCCGCAGCGGCAATTCACGAGCGAGCCCCGGTGCGTCGGATCACACGGACCCTCCGCAGTGGCAGGTGAGGGATTCGAACCCCCGTAGGCAATGCCAGCTGATTTACAGTCAGCTCCCTTTGGCCACTCGGGTAACCTGCCGGGCTTGCATCCGCCGTGAAGCGGACCTGGACCAGCATACCGGGGCGCGGCCGACCGTGCGAACCCGAGGCGGCCCCGGGGTGCATGAAGGTGGTCACAGTCGACGCCGTCTACAGTGGGTTGCACTGTGGAGCCGGGCGTCGTTCCCGGTGGAACCCGTGGAAGCAGAGGGAGGAGCCTCATGGCCGACTCGTCGTTCGACATCGTCAGCAAGCTCGATCGCCAGGAGATCGACAACGCCGTGAACCAGGCGATCAAGGAAGTGGGGCAGCGCTACGACTTCCGCAACACGGGCGCCTCGATCAGTCTCAGCGGCGACGAGATCGTGATGACTGCCAACGCGGAGGAGCGCGTGCTCGCCGTGCTCGACGTCCTGCAGTCCAAGCTGGTGCGCCGCGGGATCTCGCTGAAGGCCCTCGAGGTGGGCGAGCCCAAGCAGTCCGGCAAGGAGGTGCGCCTGGCCGCCGGCCTCAAGGAGGGCATCGCCTCGGACGAGGCCAAGAAGATCTCCAAGATCATCCGCGACGAGGGCCCCAAGGGCGTCAAGGCGCAGATCCAGGGTGACGAGCTGCGGGTCTCCTCCAAGAGCAGGGACGACCTGCAGGCCGTGATCGCACTGCTCAAGGGCAAGGACCTCGACGTCGCGCTGCAGTTCATCAACTACCGCTGACGTCCTCCGACTGCAACGGCAGGAGGCCCCGATCCCTGAGAAGGGGATCGGGTCCTCCTGCCCGTGCGCGAGGCGACGGCGATGCGTGGGCGGAGCCGACGCAGCCGCGCCCTGCGATCAGACCGCGTTCGAGGTGTCGTCCTGCTGATCGGCGTGACGCGTCAGCTCTTCGCTCTTGGCGTTGAGAGCCTCGACGAGACCAGCGATCGAACCGGACACGAAGCTGTTCCAGTCATCGAGGTATGCGTCGTAGTCGGGCCCGATCCAGTCGACCGAGCTCACCACCGAGGTGACGGAGTCGAAGTACTCCAGGATCTGCTCGCCGGTCCGAGTGATCTCCGAGGCGACCTCGCGCCCCTCCTCCGGGTCCATTCCCTTGAAAGCCATGATGCTCCCCTTCTGAAGATGTCGTGAGTGCTGATGCGGCGCCCCTCAACGCCCCTGCTGGTCGGTGCCTGGGGATCAGGCGGAGGCGTCGCGCTGCTCCTGAGCGTTGCGCTGGGCCCGCTCGGCGAAGTCCTGGGCCTGCTGACGGACCTGCTGCACGAGCTGCCCGATGCTGCTGTCGAAATCGGAGACGTAGCGGTCGCGGTCCTCACCGGTCCAGTCGAAATCGGTGACCCGCCCCTGGACGGTGGTGTAGGCGGCGTTGGTGTCGTCGCCGGCGCCGCGGATCTGCTCGGCCATCTGCTCGACAGCCTCCGGGGTCATGCCCTTCTTCATGGTGTTCCTCCCAGTCATGGTGTCGGGTGTGCACCCCTGAGATCGATCTCCGCCTCCGGCTTCATCGATCGATGTCCCCCGGGTGATGTCCTCAGATTAGACGGGACCGGCCCTTGAGGCGATGGGGACTAGTCCCCATGTTCCTCCCCACCCGTTCAACGGCGCATTCTCGCAGGCAGGGGACGGATTGTGCACGGCCTGCCCTTGTGGATGACGGACGCTCTGCGCCGGCGTCTCGCCCCCGGGTGCACTGCAGCGGCGCGGCACCGACGACGGGCCTCGAGCCGGCAGCGCGGCGGCTGCCACGGGCAGCATGGAGAGCCCCGCCGACAAGCACTGGTGCAGGCGTCATGACCCCTGGGAGGGGTGCCCCACGGCCGGCCGGCAACGCCGAATGCCCCACCTCCCGTAGGAGATGGGGCATTCGAGAGATCCGATGCGCCCGATGTGAGGCGCAAGGACCGGATCAGACAGCGTTCGAGGTCTCGTCCTGCTGATCGGCGTGCTTGGTGAGCTCGTCGCCCTTGTTGCGGTAGGCCTCGGAGAGGGCCTGCAGCGGGCCGGAGAGGAACGAGTTCCACTCCTCGGTGAAGGCGTCGTAGTCAGGGCCGACCCACTCCACGCCCATCACCTGCGAGGTGACGTTGTCGGTGGTGTCGTTGACGACGGTGGCAGCCTCGATGACGAGCGATGCGGTCTCGCGACCCTCGTCCGGATTCATACCCTTGAAAGCCATGGTGTTTCCCCTCTGTGACGTATGTGTGCGGTGAGTTCAGGTGCGGATCAGGAGCTGGAGGTCTCGCGCTGGTGCTGAGCGTTGGCGCGAAGCTTCTCGGCGAGCTCGGTGAGCTTCTGGACGACGGTCTTGTTGGCGGTGCCAACCTGCTCCTCGAACTCCGGCACGTAGCGATCGCGGTCCTCACCGGTCCAGTCCAGGTCGGTGACGTAGCCCAGGCGACCGGAGTAGATGGTCTCCATGTTCTCGATCAGCGAGTCGACCTGGCCGGCGAGCTGGTCGACGGCCTCCGGATTCATGCCCTTCTTCATGGTGTTCCCCTTTTCTCGGTGATTCCGTGGCATCAGCTCGGGGGTGACCTCCGCAGCTCCGTGCCGCTTCCTCGATCGTTCCCGTTGTGATGCCATCACTGTACGGACATGCCCCGTCACCCGTCGATGGGGAGAACTCCCCAGGCACCTCTCCCCTCCCCCTACCGGGGCGCCCCGCCCGCGCCGAGGGCGGCGCCAAGCGCCATCGGTCCAGGTCACAGCCACCCCTGGGGCTCAAAGACTGTGGACCGCCCACCTCCTTGTCAGAGGCGGACTATCCACAATCGTCGTCTGCAGCGCGGTTCCCGACCTCGGGGCAGCCCTCCGGGTCGGCGGATGGTCAGTCCAGCACCAGGTGCACGGAGTCCTGGATCGAGCGCACCACCTCGATCTCGTCCTCCGCGTGCTCGGCACCGCAGCTTCCCACGATCTCCACCACGTCCGTGGCGACGCCGGCCCGGTCCACCACCGCATACCGTGCGGCCTGCACGACGGTGGGACGGCCCGGCTGCGTGTACCCGTACTCGCTCGCGATCCAGGTGATCTCGTCCAGGGTGATCTCCCCGGTCCCGATCTCCTCGAGCTCGGGCAGCGCCGCCTTGCGCTGCTCGAGGCCGGCCTTTGCCGCCTCCAGGCTGAAGTCCGGACCGAAACGTTGGACCGTCACCACCACGTTGGCGCGGAACCTGCCCTCGACACGGGGCTGTGCGACCGCCATCTGGACGCCGGGGACGGTGAGGGTCTCCCACTCATCGGGGACGTCGAGGCGGATCTGCGGCGGACCCGGGAAATCTGCGCTCGGGAACAGGATGGTCTTGGACATGAACTGGCTCCGATTTCTCCCACCGATGACGCCGTCAACATATCAGTACGGCGAGG